>CALGHC010000780.1 GCA_937915965.1 uncultured Myxococcales bacterium | reverse complement strand
TCGTCTCCTTGCCCGTGCTCAGTGGAGTCGCGGCGCTTGTCGGTCGTCTGATGGCCTCAACGGACAAACATCCAGAATCGCTTCGTGCCCCAGCCGCCGCCGTTGCCGCACGCAGCAGTGGTCGTCCAGGGCGCGTTGCGGCAGCGGCAACCGTTGCACGCGTAGCCCTTGCCCCAGATCGTCGCGTCGCCGCTGCAGCTCCAGTTGCAACCCATGGCGTCGCCCAAGACCGTGTTGCCCTTGTAGATACCAAAGCAGCCGTCCTCGGTGTCGCCGCACGAACCGCCGGTGCCGCCAATGCGCAGGTGAATCCCGGTGTCGCAGTGCGGGGCGTTGAGCTTGCGCGTCTGGAATCCGGTCTTGGGGCTGTTGTAGCAGGTCTGCTGGCTGACGACCTCGCCGGCGGTCGGCGGGTCGCTGGCGTGCTCGTACTCGACGAGCAGCACCTCGGTATAGAGCAGCTCGTTGCGACTGGCCTCGTTGACGTATGCGGTCTCGCCGAATTCGCTGACCTTCATCCAACCGCCGCCCTTGGTCTTCATGTCGCACCAGACCTCGAACGCGTCGTCGTGGGCGCCGCCGTTGGGGTCCAGCCACCAAAGGCCGTTGTCTGCGAGGGGGTTGGCGTCGAGAACCGCCTTGCAGCTCGCGACCGCGCTCTCCTGCCCCTCGCCCGGGCCCTTGCAGCCTGTGCCCGTGCAGATGTCGCCGCCCGCGCAGAAGGTCCCCTTGCCGACGCACGCGCCCGGCTCGCCGCAGTCGTCGACGACCGGCTGGGCGCAGGCGACGCTGTCGGCGGGTTTGCAAGCGCCGACGCAGGACGACAGACGCCGCCAGGTCTTGCCATCGCAGAAGTGCAGGCGGCTCGACACCGTGTCGACAACCACGCGGCCGAGGGCCGCTGCATCGCAGACGAGCTTGGTGGTGTCGCCGGTGGCGAAGCGGCTGCCTTCAAGCACGCTGTTGGCCAGCGCTCCGCCGGCGAGATCGACGCCGGCTTCGAAGGTGACCTTGCCCTTGACGGTGCCGCCTTGCTGGGTCGACAGGAATCCCAGAGCGACGCTGTCGGCGAGGTGGCCGATTCCGACGCAGCCGCTGCAGGCGAGCTCATCGGCCGTGCCCGCGGTGCCCGCCTTGGTGGCGAAATCGGCGGTCTTGGCGGTCGCCGCCGCGTCGGCGGTCGTCGCGTTGTCCGCGACCTTGGCGGTCTCGGCGACCAGCGCCAGATTGGCCGGCCCGTCCTTGCTGTCGGAGCCCGCGTAGGTGAACGCAACGTGTTTGGCGAGGATCGTAGAGTCAGCGATCGCAGCACCGGTCAAGCAGCCGCTGCAGTCGAGCGAAGTGGCCGCTCCGCCCGGTGTCGACGCAGCTGCGTAGCCAAATGACGCGGACGCCGCGATCGCGGCCCAGGTGGCGCGCGGCACCGATCGCAGCGGCACGCGCGGCAGCTCTGCATCGGTACCGATCGAGATGCCAATCCAACGCGGCGCGGGACCGACGACGAGCGCGTCGTCGAGCGCGTCGTCCAGGGTGGCACCAACCGCGAGCGAGAGCAGTCCCTGGCCGACCGGTAGCGCCTTGTAGACGTGCTGCCAGACCGGCTTGTCGGCCTGCGCGTCGTCGTACACCGACAACCAGACCGTGTAGTCGCCATCGGGCACCGGACCGCCGCCTGCCGTGCGCAGGTAGATCTGCAGTGGTAGCTCAGCTGCTGCGGCGGGTGCCGCCGGCACACCGATCAACGCCGCGGTGGCGACCAGCAGCGCGAGACTTCGAGAAGCGAGCGAGGCGATGCGGTGCATGGTCGGCTCCGAGGGCGGCGAGGTCGTTGAGTCGCAGATTGTACCTGCGCCCCGACGCGGTGACCAACCCAATGAACGCGAGGTTAGCGAGTCGGGGCCTGACCGTCGGCCCCTTCGAAGCGGAGCACTCCCACCTGCACTAGCGCTGGCACCAGCAACACGTCGGCGATCCAGGCGAGCACGAGCGCCAACGGAAGCAGCGTCCCGAACATGCGCAGGGGCAGGTAGCCGGAGGCGGCAAAGGGAAGGAAGCCGATGACGAGGATGAACGTCGTCATCAGGATGGCCCGCCCGGCGAAGGCGAAGGTGCGGTCGATGACCCCGCCGATCTCGGCGTCCCGGTGGGCTTCGAGCCGACAGCGCATCAGGAAGTGGATGGTGTCGTCGACGCCGATGCCGATCGCCAGCATCGCGACCGCCAGGGCGTCCGAGTCGAGGCGTTCCCAGACGACGGCGGCGATCGCGCCGACGCCGACCAGGGGCAGGGCGTTTGGAATCATCGAGAGCAGGCCGTTGCGCACCGACCGCAGGCCGAAGGCCATCATCACGGTGATCAAGCCGAAGCTGAGCGCGACGCCGTTGCGCTGGCCTGCGAGGATCGAATCGAGCCAGCCGCCGAGCATCCAGCTCAGTCCGGAGATCTCGGTCTGCGCCAGGCCGCCGATGGCAGCCCGAGCCAGCGCGCCGATGTCTTCGCCCAGCTGCCACGAAGCGCGCATGCCACCCTCGCTGACACGCACTGGGATGCGCAGCACCCGTTGATCGAAGTCGATCAGCTGGCGCAGCTCGCTGGTCCCAGAGAGCTCGTAGATCAACATCGCCTGGGCGACGCCGGCGCCGTCTGTCGGCAGCGACACGTCGGCGGCTGGCACCCCGTCCAGCGTTGCACGGACCTCGCGGACCAGATCTGCGATCGAGACGGAGGCGTCGACGCCGGGCAGCGCCTCGATCTGCCGTTGCGCCGCGGCGACCGCGGTGAGGAGGGCCGGGTCGAGCGCCCCGCCGGCAGCGGGTGCCGTGACGTACAACTCGATGAGGTTGGTGCCTGCGAAGTGTTCAGCCAGCCAGTCGCCGTCCATGCGGACCGGGTTGTCTGCGGCGAGGCGCTGTTCGAAGTCGGTCTCGATGGTCAGCTGGCTGAGGCCCGCGAACGAGAGGAGTAGCCCCAACGAGAAGGCGCCGATTACGGCATAGGGCCGGCCCCTCGCCAGTCGCCGGCAACGCTTGAGGATGGCGTCGACCAGGCGATCGGCCGCTCGACTACCGGCAGGCGGCAGGTCCGGCGGCGGCAGGATGTCGAGGATGACGGGCACCAGGACCAGCGCGATCAGCAGCGTCGCGGCGACCCCGAAACCAAGGACGAGGCCCAGCTGGCGAAACGCTGGCGTGGGCACCAGCGACAGCGCGACGAATCCGACGAAGGTGGTCGCCGACGTCAGCAGGCAGGCGGTGCCGACGTCGCTGGCCGACGCGATGATCGCTTCGCGTTTGGGTCGGCCCTTGCGCAGCTCCTCGGCGTAGGCGGAGAGGAAGTGGATCACGTCCGAGAACGACACGATCAGGATCACCGGCGGCACCATCGACAGCAGCACGCTGATGTAGGGGTCGAGGGCGATCGAGAACGCCATCGTCCACAGCACCCCGAGCAGCGCGACCGCTTGACTGATCAGCACCGGCAGAAACCGACCAAAGAGCAGCCAGACGCTCACGAGGAGCAAGACCGTTGTGATTGGAAAGAGCAGAACCAGGTTGCGCAACGTCTCGTCGACGACTTCGCCGACGGTCGCCGGCATGCCGCCGACCCGCAGCCCGGAGCGCTCAAAGCCGGCGGCAGCGAAGGCGTCGAGGGAGGCGCGCACCACCTCGGGCGCCCGCTCGGCGGGGCGGTCGGCGTCGACGATCAGCTCGACGACCACCAGCGCCGCGAGGCCATCCTTGCTGAGCAGCACCCCGCCCACATAGGGATCGGTGCGAAGCTCGTCCAAGAAGGTCTTGACCTTCGCGTCGTCGCAATCGATCAGGGTCAGACGGCGCGGTGCGCAGCTGTCTGGCGGGCCGACCGCGCCGCTGAGTGCGGCCCCGGCGGCAGCTCCCTTCACAGCCCCCGTGACAGCAGCAGGCGCGCCCAGGTCGAGGTCGTCGCCGCCGCCACTCCCAGCGCTCTCGCCTGCTGCACTGTCCTCGCTACGAAGACCTCCGTCGCCGCCGAAGCCGATCTCGTCGACGTCCTGGGCGAAGCCTTCGTCATCGGGGAGGACCGTCGAACGGTCCAGGGCGGCGCGCAAGCGGTCGGGCAGTCCGGCCGTCATCGCGTCGATGCCCGCAGCGCGCAGCGGGTCTCGAAAAACCTCGCGCAGGCGGTCATCGCTGGCCGTCGCCTCGACCAGTGGGACCTGCGCTGTGCCCTCTCCGCAGGTGCGGTGGCGCAGGACCGCCTCGCGGCATGCGCTGCCGATCAGCGTGTCCGCGCGAAGCCGTCGGCCCTCGCCCTCCTCGATCGCGTGGACTCTGCTGGAGTCCAGGACGCTCTGAACCGAGCGCACGTCCTGAATCTGGGCCACCGCTGCGGTCGCGTCGCGCAGCATCGCCAGCCGGCCGGTCGTCGCCAGATCAGCCGCGTCGAAGCCAATCACGAATGCGTCGTTGCTGCCGAAGATGTCCGCGCGCTCGATCCACCTCTGGTACTCCGGGCTCTCACCCAGGAAGAGTCGACCCAGCGAAGAGCCGACCTTGGCCCGGCTGCAGACCGCGACCGCGCACGCCGACAGCAGGGCGAATGCGACGAGCACCAGCGCACGCCGTCGCAGCAGGCCGATGAAGAATCGCTCCATCGTCCTCCCCTTGGCGGCCTTGGCCGCCCTCTTGGCCGCGCTCTTGGTCGTGCCGCTGGACATCAAACGCGCAGGACCGAGATGGTGGTCGCCTCGACCTCGCTCTGGCTTGAGGTATCCCACACCAACAGGACATGATCCCCCGGACCGGCAAGCTCGCGGTCGGTGACGACGCTGCGGGCCATCTGCTGCGGGTTGCGGCGAAGCTCGTTGGCGTCACTGACTAGATGGGCGCAGATCCCCCAGCACAGGGCGAGCTGTCGACACAAGCTGGCGTCGACCGCCATCGCCACGATCGGCGCCGCCGGGCGCTGCGCCGACACCATGCGGGCGGTTCGTCCGCTGAAGGTCGGCACGGTGATCGCGTGGACGCTCAGATCACGGGAGAGCTGCGCCGTCGCTCGCGACAGCGCCTCGGTCAGCAAGGCGTCGGCGTCGAGGCCGTCGTCTGGGGTACCGTCGCGATGGCCGAGACGGCCAAACTGGCCGTGTCGCCACTGGTACCCCTCGATCATCCGCAAGACGCGATCCATCGTCGCGACCGCCTCGCGCGGGTAGCTGCCGCTCGCGGTCTCGCCCGAGAGCATCACCGCGTCGGCGCCGGCGCTGGCCGCGGCGGCGACGTCGGCCACCTCCGCGCGGGTCGGCCTGGGGTTGTCGATCATCGACTCGAGCATCTGGGTCGCGACGATCACCGGTCGATTGGCAAGAGACGCCAGGCGGATCAGCTCCTGCTGGATCAGCGGCACCTCTTCGGCAGGCATCTCGACGCCTAGATCACCGCGGGCGATCATGATCGCGTCGGCGGCTATCAGGATCTCGGCGATGCGGTCCACGGCTTCGGGCTTCTCGATCTTGGCGACGATGGGCAGCTCGTGACCGCCCCGACGTAGGAACTCGCGCAGCTCGTCGACATCTGCCGCCTGGCGGACGAAAGACAGCGCGACAAAGTCGACGCCCAGGTCGGCGGCGAAGCGCGCGTCGGCGCGATCTTTTTCGGTCAGTGCTGGCGCCGAGACTGCAACTCCCGGCAGATTCATGCCCTTGCGGTCGCGCAACGCGCCGCCGTGACGCACCTCGCATTGCAGCTCTTCGCCTGCGATCGCTGTGACGCGCAGCTCGAGGCGACCGTCGTCGAGCAGGATCCGATCGCCGGCTCGGGCGTCGCTCGCTAGCGCCCCGTACTCGGAGGGGATCAGACCCGCACGACCGGTGACGGCGGCCACGGTCACGGTCACCGTCTCGCCGGTGACGAGCTCAATCTCGCCGCCCTCAAAGCGGCCGACACGGATCTTGGGGCCGCACAGGTCGGCGAGGATCGCGACGTGGCGGCCGGCAGCGGCGGCGGCCGCGCGGACCCCTTCGTAGAGGCGGCGGTGGCTGGCGTGGTCGCCGTGCGAGAAGTTCAGCCGGAAGACGTCTACGCCCAAGTCCACCAGGTCGGCGAGCGTTTCAGGCGCCTCGCTGGCCGGCCCGATCGTCGCGAGGATCCGGGTGCGGCGCTCCTTGAGTGCGACTCGCTCCAGATCGATACCAGGGTTACGCATGGTGGCCTCTCGCTGGCGGCTGTGGGGCGAGGCGACCTGCGCAACGTGGTGGCAGGCTGATCGCGACGCGATGGTAGCGCGACGGAACTGGCGCGGCGAGTGGGCCGCTCGCGGCTGCAGTAGCGTCTCGCCATTGAGCCTCGCGCGTCGCGGTGCTATGCGTGCCACCGACTCGCAGTCCGCTGGCCCGTGCACGCCGGCACCGCAGCCGAGGATCAGCCATGGCCGAACGCATCGCCGAATCGCCTCTCCACACCGCCGCCGAGACGCGCTACCTCAGCTACGCGCTGTCGGTGATCACGTCTCGGGCCCTGCCGGATGTCCGCGACGGTCTCAAACCCGTCCAGCGCCGCATCCTCTACGCCATGTTCGCGAACCTGCGTCTGCTGCCCGACGCCAAACCGAAGAAGTCGGCGGCGGTCGTCGGCGAGGTGATGGCGAAGTACCACCCGCACGGCGACCAGAGCATCTACGACGCCATGGTTCGCCTGGCGCAGGACTTCTCCTTGCGCTATCCGCTGGTCGACGGCCACGGCAACTTCGGTTCGCTGGATGGCGACCGCGCCGCGGCGATGCGCTACACCGAAGCGAAGCTGCGCCACGTCGCGACCGAGCTGCTCGACGAGATCAAGAAGGGCACAGTCGACTGGCGGCCGAACTACGATGGATCGATCTCCGAGCCCGTCGTGCTGCCCGCGCAGGTGCCCAACCTCCTGATCAATGGCGCCGTCGGCATCGCCGTCGGCATGGCAACCAGCATCCCGCCGCACAACCTGGGCGAGGTGGTTGACGCGCTGGTGCATCTGATCGACGGCAACCCCACCCTCGAGGAGCTCGTCACTGACGTCATCCAGGGGCCGGACTTCCCGACCGGCGGAGAGATCCTCAACACCCGCGAGGAGCTGCTTGAGATCTACCGCAATGGCCGCGGCGCCATCGAAATGCAGGGCGAGTACGAGCTTGAGGAGGACGGTCGACGCAAGCTGATCGTGGTCACCTCGGTCCCCTACATGCTCGACAAGTCGGCGCTCATTGGCGAGATCGCCGACCATATCCGCGCCGGTCGTGTGCCTCAGCTCATCGACATACGCGACGAGTCGACTGAGGAGATTCGCGTCGTGCTTGAGCTCAAGCGCGGCGCGGATCCCGAAGCTGCGATGGCGTACCTGTACAAGCGCACGTCGCTGCGAGGCCGCTTCAACGTCAATCTCACCGCCCTGGTACCCACAGACGATCCGCAGATCTGCCGCCCCGAGCGCCTCGATCTGCTGTCAATTCTGCGCTATTTCCTGGATTTCCGTCACGAAGTGACCCAGCGGCGCTTGCAGCACGACCTCTCTGAACTCGAGCGGCGCATCCATCTGCTTCAGGCCTTCGCGCTCATCTTCGACGGCCTCGACGAGGCGATCGCGCTGATCCGCGCCAGCGACGGCAAGGCGGACGCGCGCAGCCGGCTGATGGTGCGTTTTGGCCTCGACGAGGAGCAGGCCGAGGCGATCCTCGAGACCAAGCTCTATCGTCTCGCGCGTCTTGAGATTGACGCCATTCGCCAGGAGCTAAGCGAGAAGGAAGCGCAAGCGGCGGAGATTCGGACGCTCCTCGGCTCCGAGGTGCAGATGTGGGCGCTGATCCGCAAGGAGTTGGTTGAGATCCGCGAGCTGTACGGAGACCCCCGACGCAGCCGCGTCAATGGTCCCAAGCCCCAGGTCAACTTCTCGGTCGAGGACTACATCATCGCTGAAGACTCCTTCGTGATCGTCACTCGTGGTGGTTGGTTCAAGCGCCAGAAGAGCTACACCGACCTGTCGGCGATTCGGGTACGCGAGGGTGACGAGATCGGCTGGGTGCTGCCTGCGTCGGCGCGCGAGTCGCTGATCCTCTTCTCGGACCGAGGCAAGGCCTACACCTTGCGCGTCGCCGACGTGCAGCAGACGACGGGTTACGGCGAGGCGATCCAGACGCGATTTGGTTTCGTCGACGGCGAGACGATCATTGGTGCGTGGACCAGCGACCCGCGCGTGCAGCCGGCTGTCTCGGAGGCGCTGCTCGCGTCGATCGAAGCCGACGACCCCAAACCACCGTACGCGGTCGCGCTCACCCGGGCAGGTCGTTGTATGCGCTTCAACCTTGAGGCATTTGCCGAGCCGTCGACCGTCGCTGGGCGGATCTTCATGCGCCTGGAAGCGACCCGCAAGGATGACGCCGTCGTGCAGGTGGAGATCACGGAGGGCCACGAGTTCGTATCGCTCGCGACCCGCCAGGGCCGCTGTCTCATCTTCCCCGTCAGCGACGTCAAGGTGCTCGCCGGCGCGGGCAAGGGAGTCCTCGCGATCAAGCTTGGCAAGGACGATCTCGTGCTCGCCTTCGCGTTGCCCACCGACAAGATGGATGGCCTCGAGGTGCAGACCAACAAGGGCCGGCGCGAGGTCATCCGACCCAACAAGTACAAGGTCGCCAGCCGCGCAGGAAAGGGCCGCGTGCTGATCGACCGTGGCTACATCGCCAAGGCGTTCCGCCCGCCCCTGGAGGTGCGTCTGCCCGCCGCAGAGATCGACGTGGTCGACGAGGACCTTGTGTTGCCCGACGAGGCGGGGGTCGCCGCCGACTCCAGCGCGGACGAGCTCGCGACCGTGTTCGCCGATTCGGCCGAGTCTGCGGCCGAGTCGCTGGCCGAGTCGCTGGCCGATTCCGTCGCCGATTCCGTCGCCGAGTCCGCTGCTGAGTCGCTGGCCGAGTCCGTCGCCGAGTCCGCTGCTGAGTCGCTGGCCGATTCCGTCGCCGAGTTCGCTGCTGAGTCGCTGGCCGAGTTGCTGGCCGATTCCGCGGCCGAGTCCGTCGCCGAGTCCGCTGCTGAGGCCGAAGTCGCTGGCGCGTCAGCGCCCGCGTCGGCGCCCGACCATGTGGACGAGTCCGTCGCTCCGACCGAGACCGCGCCAACCCGCAGATCCAGCCTGGTGAGCGTCTCTGGCAGGGTCTCGGTAGTCGTTGACGACGAGGACGGCGTCTTGGTTCCAACCGACGAGCCCGGCGAAGCGCGACCGAGCGATGACGAAAGCGTTGTCGAAGTCGACCTGACGCAAGGCAAATCGCCCAGCGCCAAGGACCGAGACGATGATCCGCTGGCTCTCCTCAAGCGCGGTCGGATCGCGCGCACCGGCCCCTCGCGGCGCAAGGCCAGCGACGACGAGCCGAATCAGGGCGAGCTCTTCTGAGCCCCTTCGCCGGCGGCGTTCTCGCGTGTGCCTTCGCCGGCAGCGCCTTGGGTCGCGAGCTACGACCGCTTGCGGCGGCTGCCTTTCGCCACCTCCAGCGCGGTCGCCGGCGTCGCCCGATGCACGAGCCAAAAATGCAACGCGCGCCCTCGGTCTCCCAAGGACGCGCGCTGTCTCGCTTGCGAGCGGGGGTCTAGCCGCGCTCGAGCTTCTCCACCGCCAGCTCGAGCTCCTCGACGTTGACGTCGGTGCCCTTGCCGTCGAGGGTGAAGCCCTTCCACTTGGTCGGCCACGCTTCGAAGAAGTTGTAGCGCATGATCTCTCCGCCATCGTCCGCGCACAGGATGATCGAACCTGACTTGCGCTGGACCTTGCCCTCGATGACCGCCTTGCGCCACTCCCACAGCTCCGTGTTGTTCACGTAGCCGCGCTTGAGCGTGACGTTGGTGTACTTGGTACGACCGGGGCGCTTGCGGAGAATGAGATCGTCACCATCCTGGTACTCAACGATTTCAGTCTCGGAATCGAGACCTTCGACGTTGCGGAACGCACCAGTGGTGACGCCCTCGATCTCGACTTTGAAGTTAAAGTTACCGATGTGATCGAATTCACGACGATTCGGCATGGCTGACCTTCCCTTGCCCCGTCAGGGCTTTGGAACGTGGACACAGCGGGCTCCGGCGACGTTGCCAGCAGACCCGACCCGACTTGACCCAGCCTCCAATACCAAACGAGGCAAGAGAGGCTGCCACTGCCATGTGGCGCTACGGCCGCATGGCAGATCGCGCGTCGCCTTCGGGTTCTACGCGAACCGTCCAACTGGTGGAGAGGTCGGCTCACGACCTCCTCAACGCATGTCACGCCACTTCGGACACCTTGGCTCCGCGGCTTTGCCGCAGCGCACCCGAGGAGACCTCGGCGCCGTTGCACGGCCGACCCTAGGGGATCGTTGCGTTGTGCACAAGTGAAATACGCCGGGCCGAGGACAGGTCGGGGTCTTCGGTCCCCGCCTCGCGGCCCCCGCCTCGCAGCGCACGTCTTGCGAGCAGGTGTTCGCGCCCGCCGATCTCGCCCGGCGCGGCCGCTGGCTTCGCGGGCCGCGCTTGCAAGGACGATCATCCTGTCCCATGCTCCCGGCAGCCAATCGGTGCCCGGCATAGCGATTGGTGTGCCCCGATCCCCACAATGCTGCCGCTGCCGCCTCCGGCTTTGCGCCGCTCGCCGGCCGATCGCGAATGAACTCCTACGACGCCAGCAGAATCACCGTCCTCACCGGCCTCGATCCGGTCCGCAAGCGCCCCGCCATGTATATCGGCGGCACGGACGCGCGCGGCCTCCATCACCTGCTGTGGGAGGTCGTCGACAACGCCGTCGACGAGGCGATCAACGGGCACGCGACCTTCATGGAGGTCACGCTTCACAACGACGGCCAGCATTGCACTGTCACCGACAACGGCCGCGGCATTCCGGTGGACGTTCACCCCACCGAAGGTCGCAGCGCCCTGGAAGTGATCCTCACGACCCTGCACGCGGGCGGCAAGTTCGATCAGGGCAACTACCTGCGTTCCGGTGGCCTCCACGGCGTCGGCAGCTCCGTCGTCAACGCCCTCTCGGTCGAGTTGATCGCGCGGGTGCGCCGCGACGGCCGGCTGTACGAGCAGCACTACCGCCGAGGTGTCCCGCGAGCCGATGTCGCCGACGTCGGTGTGGCGACGGGGACGGGCACCTCAATGACCTTTCGGCCAGACCCGGAGATCTTCGAGGATCATGACTTCGACGCTGAGTTCATCGGCCGCCGGCTTGAGGTCAAGGCCTTCCTGACGGCCGGTTTGCGGGTGGTCTTCAAGGACGAGAAGGCCGGCACGCGGGTCGAGTTCAAGCACGAGGGAGGCATCAGCGATCTGCTCGACCGACTGGTGAGCCAGGGCACCACGGTGCCGGTTCACGCCGACGCGGTCCGATTCATGATCGACGACGGCAACGCCCGCGTCGAGGTCGCTCTGCAGTGGACCGAGTCGACCAACGAGACCGTCCATAGCTTCGCAAACGGGATCCCGACCGCCGACGGCGGCACCCACG
>CALGHC010000779.1 GCA_937915965.1 uncultured Myxococcales bacterium | reverse complement strand
CGTCCCAGAGCGGCGCCGACGCCCGTGACGGGGTCGACGACGACTTCGACTTGCATGCGGTCGCCGGCACCCTGCAGGCACCCGCGCCCGACCGCGACCCGGATGGTCACCCATTATTCGACGTCTTTTTCGAAGAAGCCTGACGGATGGCGAGGGCGGCAACTCCACAGGAGCGTCAGCGGCCCTTGCGCGGCGCGATGTAGATCATCTGCCGGCCCCGCTGAATCCGCAGTGGCACCACCTCGCGGCGCTGGTACGAGGCGCCGACGCGGGCCAGATCGTCGGCGCCGCGGATCGCCTCGGCGCCACTTTGAACGACGACGTCGCCCACGCGGATACCGGCGAGGTCCGCAGGTCCGCCTCGGTCGACCTGAACGACGAGCGCCCCTTGCGCGACGGCGAGGCGGAACCTGCGCTGCAACGCGCCGGTGAGGGTCACGGCGGCGACGCCTAGTCCTGGTATTGCTGTCGGCCCAGTTGAGGTTGGCGGGGGCGCCTCGGCTGCGCGGCCGCCAAAGCGCCGCGGGAGGGAAGCGAGTTTGACCTTCAAGGACAGCGGCTTGCCTGCGCGCACCAGGTCGACCGCGGCGACCTCGCCGATCCCGCCGGACGCCGCCAGCCATGGCAGGTCGGTGGCGTGACGCACCTCGTGATCGTCGAAGCGCAGGATCACGTCGCCAGGACGGATCCCGCCTTCTTCCGCAGGGCTGTCAGGGACGACGGCCTCGATCAAGGCACCGGTCATTCGCTCCAAACCAAGGGTGCGGGCGTCGTCGGCGTCCAGCTCCCGAACCGACACACCCAACCAGGAACGCACGATGCGACCACGACCAAGCTGAGGCAGCAGCTTCTTGGCCATGTTCGCGGGGATCGCGAAGCCAATGCCCTGACCCGCCGCGTTGACCGCGGTGTTGATGCCGACCACCTCGCCGCGGATGTTGACCAATGGGCCACCGGAGTTGCCCGGGTTGATGCTGGCGTCGGTCTGGATGTAGCTGGCATAGATCTCGCGACCACCCGGCCGCACCTCGCTGCGTTCCTTGGCGCTGACGATGCCGGCGGTGACGGTGTGGCTGAGACCAAATGGGTTGCCGACAGCGACGACCCACTCGCCGATCTCGAGCGCGTCGGAGTCGCCCAGCGGCGCGACCGCGAACTTCTCCGCGGCGTCGATCTTGATCAGCGCGAGATCGGTGCGTGGATCGCTACCAATCACGCGCGCCTCGAAGGTCCGATCGTCCGCCGTGCGTACCGTGATCTTGTCGGCGGACTCGATGACGTGGTTGTTGGTCAGCGCAAAGCCGTCCTCATGGATGAAGAATCCGGTGCCCTGACCGCGCGGCACCAGGCGCTCGTAGGGGTGGATGCTGCCCTCGTTGCGCACGTAGCCCCGCTGGATGCTTGAGGTGCTGATGTTGATCACCGTCGGCGAGATCAGCTTCGCCAACCGCGCGAAGGCCGACATCGTCACCGGCGAATCGCGGTCCAGCCCCGTCTCTTGTGGCTGCCGTTCGGTCCACAGCTGTGCGGGGGGTTGGGCGGCAGTCGCGGCGGCGGAGAGCGCCCACGCGGCGAGCGCGACGGCGACTGGAACGGCCGCTCGGGCCGATTTGACGTGCATGGACGATCCTCCGCGTGCAGATTCGGGGGTAGACGGGAGGTGCGGACGGTGCGTCTAGCCCCGGACAGCAACAGAAACGCGCCGGGTACGGGGACTATTCCGCGGCGGTCATCGCGCGGCGGTCATCGCGCGGCGGTCACTGCGCGACGGTCATTGCGCGGCCACCAAGGGGGCTTCAGTGAGCGCAGACCGCGAGCGGCGCGGGCACGCAGTACTTCGCGGTATCGGAGAACTCCCAGCAGCACGCGTCCTGGCCGGGACAGTCGCTGTCGACCTGGCATCCCCGCGAACAGAAGGCGGGGCTGTCGAAGTAGCTCAGACAAGCGCTTTTTCCAGATATTTCCGGACAGTGCGGGTGCTGCTCGACAACGCAACTCTCCGCCCCGGTGCCTTTGCCGGCGCAGATGCCCTGGTTGGTGACCTCTTCGTCCAGCTCGCAAGTTGCGTAGTCGGGCTGGCTCTCGCAGGCGAACAGACACAACGCGACAGCGAGGCTCGACAGGATCATCAGCAGGGTCGGGGCGCGTCTCATGCTGCTCCTCGTCACAATCACTGTGCCGGCGCGCGGTGGTCACCAAGGCGGCCAACAATCAAGCCACCGAACCCCCCCGGGTGTCAATCGGCGGGGCGCGGGGCGCGGTCGGTCGGCGCGCCCGAGCGAGCGCGCTACCAGGTTCCGGTCGCGCGCAGGAAGAAGCCGCCATCGCTCTGTTCGATGTCGCCTTGGGCGTTCAATGAGAACGCCGTGAAGTTGTAGCCGACGCCGATACGCATCAGGTCTCGCAGCAGCCAGGCCGCTTCGATCAGCGCGCCGTGGGCGAAATCGTCGGTCACCGAGGTGCCCAGGAAGCGGTACTCGCCGGCGACGTCAATGAGGTCGGTGAGGTGGTAGCCCAGACGTGTGACCGTCATCCACGTCTGCGACCGCGCCGCCGGACCATCGCCCAAGGACTCGCGCGCCCAGCGCCAGACCAGCTTCTGGCTCACCTGGACCCGCCACGGCAGCTCGACGATTGGCTCCAGGGCGAAGATGTGCTTCAGGCCACGCTGACTGACGCCGACGTTGGCATTCTGGGGCCGCATCTCGACCAGCCACGTGTATCGGCCGATGACATTGAGCCAGTTGGCCCGGATCGGCCGGTAGGCTGCGGCCAGAGTGGTCTCGAGCTGTTCCGCCTCGGCGACGTCGAGTGTCTGGTTCTGGGTGCGCATGTAGTTGGCGCGACCAAAGAGGCCGATCTCAGGGGTGATCGACGCCGACATGTTGTTGAGGGTCAGCAGCTGGAGCTTGCGCGTGCCCCCGTAGGCAGAGTCACCCTCGTCAAGGCGCAGCTCTTGGCGGGTCGTGAACTTGAATGTGTCGGTGCGCAGCCACTCAGCCCCCAGCGAGAGGGCGTCGCGACCGACCTCGCCGATCGGACCGCCAAACGTCTGCGATCTCTCGTACGTCGCATCCAAGGTGAGACCGCGGGCGACCTGGAAGCGCTTTCCGACGCCAAGCACCGCGCGGTTGAGGCGACCGGCGTTGAGGGCATCGACCTGGTACTCGCCCCAAGCGCGGCTGCTGCCGTCGTCCCCGTAGCGACTCTCTGCGCCGATGACCGTCGCGCCGACCATGCGACCGCGATCGTAACTGTCCTCAAGGCGCTGCTCGACGTAGAGGCTGCTATTGGCGTCGAGGGCGGTGCGCAACCCGGCCATGGTGGCGTTCTGCCCCCCCCAGCCGAGGCGCTCGGCGACGGTGACCGACAGGTCCTTGGCGACCTTGTACTCGGCGCCCAGCACGGTCGTGAAATGATCGAGATAGCGGTCACGGTACTGGGTCGCGTCGCCACCAAGGATGAGCTGCTGTTCGGCGCGCACGATCCAGCGATCGTCGAGGCGGTACTCTGTGCCACCGGCGACCGTCTCGCTGTGCAGGGCCTTGCCTTGGCTGTCGACGCCGTAGCCATAGGTAGCCGCGCCCAGAATCGTGAAGCGACCGATGCGGTGTTGGTCTTGGACGCTGATCGTGTGACGCGCATAGGGCGCGAACGAGCCGGAGGTCGCCCCTGTGCCCAGCGCCCCTCCGCCCCAGATGCCGTCGAGGCCGGGCCCGGCGTAGGGATCAAGGCGGCTCGACGTGATCAGGCCGTCGTAGCGCAGCGCCAGGCTGTTGTGCTCGGTGAGCGCGAAACGCGTGTCGGCGCCGACCTTCTGCTGGCCCTGCTCGGTGAGCACGCCGTTGGAATGGAAGCCCTGCTGCACCCACTGGTACCAGGCGCGCAGGTGACCGTTGGTGCGAGCGGTGTTCTTCTCGCCTGGCTTGGCGAGGGTCAGACCGAGCCAGCCACCGACGTCGCCCAGATCGGCATCGAGCTTCACGGAGAGGGCGTGGCCAGCGATGGCGTCGTCGAGGTAGCCGCCGACGGGGCCCATCGCGCCAAAGGTCAAGCCGCCGTCCTCGGAGATCGATACGTGGCTGTCACGAGACTGGCTGTAGCCGTACTCGGCCTCGACTCGGCTGGCCGCACCGAGCTTCAGCCGGGCCCAGGCGCCGGTGAGACGGTAGGTCGCCTGGTCCGAGCCGCTGCGACCCTCCTGGACGTAGCTGCTGCCGAGCTCGAGGCGGCCGTCGAGCATCGACTCGGAGACCTGACCGCCGAAGGCGACACCGCCAGCGGTGGACTGGCCGCGCGCTTCGTAGACCGCCTGCACGTAGACAGCGTGCCCGTTCCAGGTGAGGTGCTGGCCGGGCAGGCCGCCGTTGCCGATCGTGAAGAAGCTGTCGACGGCGCTCGAGACCGGGCTCTTGAAGAGCAGGCGACCCTCGCGGTAGTCGACGGTGTAGTCGACGTTGCGCTGTTGCGGGATGCGGCCAACCTCCATGTTGGAGTCCCGATCGCGGATCACCATCCAGACCTGCTCCGTTCCCTCCAGCACGTCGCGACCCGAGAGGTAGAAGAGCGAACCGCCGGTTCCGCGCATCAGGTCAGTTCTGCGCAACAATTCGCGATCTTCGCTGGCGACGAAGACCTTGCCACGTGTCTCGAAGCTGCCGGACTTGTGGCTCAAGGCCAGCTCGCCGCCCTGCAGGGTGCGGTAGTAGCGCACCAGGTCGATGCCCTCGATGCCCGCGCGCAAGCTGCCGAAGAGCAGGTGGCCCTGATCGGCCTCGATCAAGACATAGAGTTTGCCGCGGCTGCGGGCGTCCTGAACCGGCGCAGAGGCGTCGCCGTAGATCGGGTAGTACTGCTGTGGGTCGAAGAGGTTCGTTGCCCAGGTCTCCAGTTCAGCTTCCTTGCTGGTGTCGAGGTGGGCGGTAAAGCGCAGCTTGTCGAAACCGAGGTAGCTCCCCTGAATGCGCCCCTTGAGGTAGACCGCCGCGCGGCCGTGCAGCAAGAGGCTGCCAGCCGCGACGGTCGTCTGATCGGTCATGCCGTCGAGGCGACCGCCGACCTGAGCAAGAGCGGTATCGGCGATCGCCAACAGGAAGAACGCGGACTGCGCGACCTCGACGTCGCGCTCAAGCCAGGCCTGGTTGCCGCGGGGGTCGGTGCTCTTGACGGTGACTCGACCCTTGCCTGGCTGCAGCTCGACGACGGTGAAGAAGCGGCCGTCGCGGTCGACCGCGACCTCGCGGCCGTTGATCTCGATCTGGTTGGTCGGGCGCGTGCGGCCGCGAATCGACAAGGATGTGCCGCCAAGGGGCACACCGGCCTTGGGCAACAACACCTCCAGGTCGGCAGCCGACGGCGGCGCGCCGGAGTCGCCA
>CALGHC010000778.1 GCA_937915965.1 uncultured Myxococcales bacterium | reverse complement strand
TGGCCAGCGCCCAGGTGCCCGTCATCGAGCCGTCGCCCGCCACCGCGTCGCCGCCGCCGCCATCGCCGCCGCTGCCGCCGTCCGCCTCGCTCAGCTGCGGTCCGAACTCCGCCGGCGTCGCTGCGGGTGTGCAGGCCACCGATACGCATACCAGCGCCACCACCATGACCGCGGGTCCCATGGCGGCGAATCCCATGGTCGCGAGTCCCATGGCGGCGGACCCCATGGCGGCGAACCCCGCGGCGGCGAATCCCATCGCGGCAGGGGCGCGTTGGTCGGCGACCGGGCGAGCTGGGAGCTGGTCCTCTCTGTGCATCTCAGAACGCCCACTTGAGGTCGAAACCCACGGCGATCAGCCGACCGTAGCTTTGGAAGCCGGGAAAGCCCGGGCTGCCCGTCTGCAACCCCTGGTAGGCCGCGATCGGCTCTCCGGTGGCCGGGTCGGTGGTGTTGTCAGCGACCTCGTCGCAGACCACATCGACGCCGGGTCCGCACGGCGGCTGTTCGTCGAGGCGCTTCTTGTTGGTGTCGCGCGGCAAGAGCTGCTGGAGCTGCACAAACCAGCCGAGCTCGACGTCGCGCTGAAAGAACCGCATCTGGTGACCGCCCCCCACAGAGGCGCTTACGCGGTCGTTGTCGACGTAGCTGGTCCTGCCGGTCTGTTCCGGCACCGGCGTGGGCTCCCAAGAGAGGCCTGCTCGCCAGACCTGTTCCGCTGACGAGCGCAGCTCGCCACCGAGCCGGATCGACGTGGTGTTCGCCCAGTTCTTTTGGGGCTCCGCCTGGTGGTTGAGGTACTCGCTCCAGCGGATGTGGACGAGGTCGAGGCCAACCTGCAGCACGTCACCCTCCCAGGCCGCGCCCAAGACGTACTCGGGCGGCGTGCTCTGTACCGCGATGGCGACGTGTTGAATGACCGGGTAGCTGTCGTCGGTTTCCTGGAAACCGCGCACCTGCACGGCGTTCTCCAGATCGAGACCGAAGTGGTTGGCGCCCCGGAAGCTCACTGCGATGCGCATCGCCTCGCCTGCCTCGATGCGCGCGCCCACGTGGGGGGCGAGGCTGCCGAGCTGGACGTTGTCGACTGTCATCAGGACGTGACTCTGATCCGTCGGGTTGTCGAGGTAGACCTGCGCGACCGTCCGTGAGGACGGCAGGAAGTCGAAGCCCCCACCCAATGACAGCCACTTGTTCACCTGCCAGGCGATCCCAAAGACGATCACCTGCTGCTGGGCGCGCTCGCCGATGAGCTCGAAGTGAAGCTGGTTGGCGAAGTACTGTTCGCGCTCGTCGGCGAAGTGTGAACGCTGCGTACCCACAGCGTTCATTGGCAGCCACGCCGCGATGCCCACTCGGAGTTCGTCGAAGCCAAGGCGGCCAGTCGCGCCAATGTGGAAGCCGTACGTGTCGGGCAGATCGTCCGTATTGCTGCGTGGATTGACGCGGTATTTCGTCGGGACCCTCGCCGAACCTGGACCGAGATCGGCCAGATCGTATCCCTGCGGTCGCGGTTTGAGGCGGATGCGCACATCGTCGAGGCCGAGGGTGAGGCCGATGCCCAGCGAGGACTTTGCGCCGGCCATGCCAGCGACGTTGTAGTACAGGGCGGAATAGTCGGACGCCAGCGCCGACATCGCGCCGCCCATGGCCGTGCCTCGGGCGCCCAGGCCGTACAGGTCCAGCGGGTTCGCGGTCGCCCAGGCGGGAAGAAACGCTACAGCCGCCACCAGCGCGAACACGCCGACGCGCGGTCGCGCCGCTTTTCTGGTGGCCCTGTGCCTTGGATCGCGATGCATCATCCCAACCCCGCCGCGCCCCGAGTCGCGAATTGCGAATTGCGGCGAGGCTAGCTGAGGCGATCGGTGGTGTCCAAGCGCTGCTGTCGGCCGACCGCCATGGCTCAGGCGTTGCCATCAAGCGCCAGGAGCGCCGCGCCGTAGGCTCCCATGAGCTGCGGCGAGTCGGGTACCTGCACTTCGCCGCCCAGCGCGTCACCCAAGAAACGACGCACCGCCTCGCTGCGCGCGACTCCGCCGGAGAGCAGCAGCGGCGGCTGGGCCGAGGCCGTGCGAGCCAGCGCGGCGATGCGCCCCACGAGGGACCGGTGCAGACCGCGGACGATCTGCTCGACTGGCCGGCCGTGGGCAAGCAGCGAGATGATCTCCGATTCGGCGAAGACGGTGCAGGTGCTTGAGATCGGTGCCTCTTCGGCTGTTGAGAGGGCCTCGGCGGCGAACTGGTCGAGATCCATGTTCAAGCGCCTCGCGACGACCTCGAGAAAGCGGCCGGTGCCGGCGGCGCACTTGTCGTTCATCGCGAAGTGCAAGACGCGGCCGTTGGCGCCGATGACGATCACCTTGCTGTCCTGGCCACCGATGTCGATCAGGGTGCCGCCGTGGCCGATCCTGCGATACACCCCGCGGGCGTGACAGGTGATCTCGGTGACCTTGCGGTCGGCGCCGGCGACCAGATTGCGGCCATAGCCCGTCGCGACCAGGGGCAGGGCAGCGCCGCTGGAGTCGCCGTTGGAGCTCGCCCGCGCGTCGTCGATTAGTCGGCGGGTCTGCGCCTCCATGCGCGGGTCGGTCGGCTCGACGCGGTGCCAGACCAGGGCGCCGCCGGCGTCGACGGCGACGAGCTTGGTCGTCGTCGAGCCAGCGTCGATTCCCAGGGCGGCGAATGCGTTGGTCATGCGTCGATCATCTCCAGGAACGCGTCGAGCCGGTTGGCGACCTGCTCCTCAGAGAAGCTGCGCGGATCGTTGTGGTCGGCGTCGAGGAGCATCGCCGGAACGCCCGCCAGCCTGCCGAGGCGCTCGCGCTGATCGATCTGACCGATGGAATACGGTTTGCAGGACCGATCAGAGTGGAGGATCACGCCATCGGCCTCGTAGTCCTGGGCCATCTGCCGCATGACGTCGAGCTTGTGGCCCGTGCCCTGATTGAGGATGGGGTGGATGTAGGCCCGTGCTGCCGAACGCAGGGGATTGGCCGGATCGATCATCTCGCGCAGCTCGGCCCAGGCGTTGGTGTACGTCGACGCCACCAGGGCGACCCCGCGGCTCGCGAGGCGCTTGGAGAGCCAGCGCAGCCGGTGCCAGACCGGCAGGTTGTCCCAGACCAGGCGGC
Source organism: uncultured Myxococcales bacterium (assembly GCA_937915965.1). Classification (GTDB taxonomy): domain Bacteria; phylum Myxococcota_A; class UBA9042; order UBA9042; family UBA9042; genus CALGHC01. The sequence goes on along the minus strand of CALGHC010000778.1, from coordinate 2,483 downwards.
GCCGCTCGCTCTTCAGGGCGCCGACGCCCGCCGCGATTCGGTCGTCGAGCTCCGCGAGGAGCGCCCGGTAGTAGTCGACGGTAAACGCCTCGCCGCGCATCTCGACGATGGGGGCCATATGGATGAACTCGTCGAAGGCAGTGATCGGCGCTGGCTTGCGCCGCCCGCGCGCGAGCACCTGCGACCACAGCTCGATCGCGTCACGCGACAAGCGAGTCACCTCGGTCAACCGGCTCATCGAGAGATCGCGTTTGGCGACCCGCTCTGCGACCTCGATCGCCGTCTCGATCTGGGCTTCGACGAACGCCAGCGCGTGCCCGCCGGCCTTGTCGTAGACAAAGGGCGTGTCGATGACGATGAGCGGGACGCCGAAATGGTCGGCCAGCACGCGGTACCAGTACAGCACCGTCTGGCAGATGTTGGTGCAACAGACGAGCAGGTCAGGCGGCGGCAGCCTGCCGACCGGGGTCTCGCCAGAGATCACCGAGCCGATGTCGGTGCGCGCGTAGGAGCACAGGTCCTGGCTGTAGCCGGCGGCCTCGGCGTGGCCCGAGATCTTCTCGGCGGTGCGCCGGATTCCGCATACCGCGCCGTGATTCTCGGGGTAGAGGAGGAAGTAGTCGAGCGCGGCGAGGAACTCGACCGGTGCCCCCGAGGTGACCCACGCGACCGGCCGGTGGCCGCTGGCGTAGCGCCCCTTGAGGTAGTGGCGGCTGATCAGCTCCTTGAGTCGCGGCGAAGTCCCAAGAGGGGGCGAGAGGTCGTCATCGCGCCACCACCCGCCCTGGCGCATGGTTCGTTCGGCCCGCAGCCGCTCGATTCGCAGCAGTGTGCGGCCGATCGCGGTGTAGCCGACGTGGTAGCGGGTGGCGGCGGCCAGACTCATGAGACGGTCTCCAGGAGAGCCTCAACGCGGGTGACGGCCTGGTGCGCCATGCCCTCGCTGAGGTCGACCTCCAAGGTGAGGTGGCGCAGTCCGCGCTGCTCGAGGGCGGCGCGCAGCCGCGGCAGGTAGAACAGCTCGGGCTCGCAGAACTTGACCAGATGGAAGAGCACGACCCGTGCCCCCGAGCGCTCGGCGAGGGCGGTGAGGTGATCGGCGCGGGAGTCGATGGTCGAGCCGCGGGTGCTGTCCGCGGGACCGGCGAGGAGCCGCTCTGCGAGCCTGCGCCAGGGCTGCGGGCTGTGGCCGCGTGGGTAGATCCGGCGCCCGCAGCACAGGGTGTCGTCGGCGACCACCAGGGCTCCGGCGGACGTCAGGGTGTCGAGCAGCGCCATGGGCTCGGGCACCACACCGGAGAGGAGGACTGGAACCCCAGCGGGAAGGTCGTCCTTTGCAGCCAAGGCAGCCAAGGCAGCGTCGGCCACGAGGCTGAAGTCGGCGGCGGCGAGGTACTCACGGCTGCGCACCACCCGGTAGAACGTGCGGTTGTCGAAAGGCAGGCTCGCCCGCGCCGTCCACAGGCGCTCGAGGCGCTCATCTGCGTCTTCGTTCGCCTCGATGGCCGCCATCAGGGCGTCGTCGTTGGGCATCTTCGCGCCAGTCGCGGCGATGCGCTGTGCCATCTCGCGCAGCTCGGCCGCGAGGAAGTCGACGGCCGAGGCCGCCTCGCCGCGCGGAAGATAGAACGGAACCACCGGCAGCCGGTGGGGCAGCAAGTCGATCAGCAGGCTGCCGAGCCCCTGCAGCGAGTCACAGCCGTGCGGTACCACCAGCAGGTCGCAGCTGTCGAGACCGCCGTCGAGCAGGAAGGCGAGGCTCGAGCGCACAATGCTGCAGGTGTAGACCTGCAGGTGGGCATCGCCAGACGTGAGATCGCGGCCCGGTGGTCCCCAGACTTCGACGGGCAGGAAGCCGAACGCTTCGAGCAGGGCCCGTGGGTGGTGGATGGGCAGCACGGCTGCAATCTTGCGACCGGACTGTCGGGCGCGCTCGATCGCCGCGTGACGATCGGGGATCTCGATTGGCATCTGGTTCCTCCTCCGTTGGGATGGAAGACGGCGCAACCGATGCGTCAAGTGGCGGATCTTCACGCTCGTCGTTTGCGCGTTGTGGGCTGCGGCCGTTCGGCGAACAGGGCCGCCGTCGGCGGGTGATTCGATGACCCTGACAGGCGCGGGCAGGACGATTTCATACCGGTGGATGCGAAATCCTTGCCTGGGCCGCGCCACCCGGGAGAGACTGCAGCCGCGAAACACGGCGGGCGAGAGCCCGGAGGGGGCAGAGATGAGTGGCAAACCGATGGGGTCTGGTTGGCGAACCGGGGCGCTGGTGGCGACGGTGGCGCTGGCGTTGTGTGCTGCATGCGGTGGCGGCGACGACCAGGTCCGAGACGACGCCAAGCCGGCCGCTGGCCAGCCGGCGACGCCCGCGACGCCTGCGACTCCCGGGGTCGTCGAGAAGATCGCGGCGCCGTTGGTGGTACCGCCCGCTGCACCGGCCGACCCAGCCGCCACCGCCGCCACCGCCGCCACCGCCGCCA
>CALGHC010000777.1 GCA_937915965.1 uncultured Myxococcales bacterium | reverse complement strand
TATCGGATCTCGGTGTCGACACCGTTCTAGCGTTTCTCGGCTATCTGGAGACCGACAGGAAGGTCGGCCAAAGGCGCCGCGCCCATCGGCCAACCCTCGGCAATCCGATCCCTTTCTCACTCGCTCCTCGAGCGGCATCGGCTGAGATCCGCCCGCCGCCTTCGCCAAGCTAGACATCCGCGATCATTTGCGATCTGCTCGCCCCTGCCGACACTCGATCGGCTGAGGCAGACAGCAGATGAACGACCCACAGCCGCAGACACCGCGAGGCCAAGCGCTTCGTGCAGCGTTGACCGCGAGCCGGTGGGCCCGTGTCGTCGAAGAGGCCCTGGCGCGGGCCGCCGTGTACGACGCGGTCCTGTCGCATCAGCAGCGCACCAACGAGACGCTCCGGGCGTCGGTGGCCGCCGCAGCGCCGGGGTTGCCGTGGCCGACATTCGTGCGGTGGTCGCGGCGGTGCCGCGCGGTCGATGGCGAGACGTGGGAGCGACTGCTCGACGAGCGCCTGCCGCCCCACCGCGACATCGACGCGCAGGTCGCGCGGACCGCGTGCACGGTGCGACGCGTCGACCGGACCATCAACTGCGAGGCGACGCGAGTGCATCTGATCGCGGAGTTCGGCGAAGCGGGGGCGGTGAGCGATACTTGGCTGCGGCGCGTGTGGAGGGAGGCCGAGTTGAAGCACGTTCGGCCGGCACACCGCGGCGGCGGGCACCGACGCGCGTCGTCATCGGTGAAGGAGGAGGTCGAGCACCTCGCGGGTGGCGCGGGGTTGGCGCTGCTGGCGGCGGCCGAAGCCGAGCTCGGTTGCTTCCGTGCCCTGGCCGACAGCGCGCTGGCAGCCGGACGGCAGCACAGCGACGAGCAGGCTCCTGTGGCCGACGTCATCGACGACCGCGCAGGTCGGGACGACGAGGGCAAGTTCACCGCCGCATACAACGCGCGCCGGCGCGGGTCGACGCCGCCGGGCGAGGCCGATGACCGCTGGCAGAGCGACGCGGACAAGGCTGCATCGCGACCGCTGGCGACGCTCCAGACGCTGCATCGAGCGGCCGGTCCGTTGGCTGCGCGGATGCTGGCGATGGGCGTCAGCCCGATGGTCCTCAACAGCCGCGGTTTCGACGGCCTGGCCGGCCCGACCGGCGCGTGGCTGGGGGCGTTGGGCTCGACGGCGTACATGCCGGCGACGTTGGACAAGACGCTGGCGGAGTTGGGGCTGCTCGATGTCGAGGAGGCGATGTGGCGCCAGCACGCGCAGACCTGGCACGAGCTGTGCCAGCCGTGGAGCGGCCCCGAGACGAGCTGGCTGCGAACCGCGGTGTACATCGATGGCACCGCAGATCCGTATTGGACTCGGTCGTTCGCCAAGAGCGGCAAGGTGTCGCGCGTGGGTCGGGTGATGCCGTGCGTGACCCGGATTGCCGTGAACTCAGGCGCCGGCGTACCGCTGCTGGTCGAGACCCACGTCGGCGCGGTGTCGCTCAAGAAGCGCCTGGTGCCCATGCTGGCGCAGCTCGACGCCGCCATCGGTCCCCAGGCGCGGGTCGGTCGACTGACTGTGGTCGACTCCGAGGCGGGCACGGTGGGCACGATGTGGGTGCTACACACCCAGGCCGAGGCGATCTTCATCACGGTCATCAAAGGTCGGGTGCTCGCTGGCGCGACGATTCACAGCGAAGGTCCGTGGCAGCGGTACCGCGAGCGCGACGAGCTACGCGAGGTGGATTTCACCCTGCGAGGCAAGGGTGCGCCACCGGAAGGTCTGAGATTCCGCGGTGTAGAGATGCGCAGAGGCGACAGCAGCCACCCGCACACCACGCTGTTCGCGACCAACGCCCACGAGGACGACCTGCCGGCGGTCGGCGTGGCCAATGCCTACCTGGCGCGCTGGCCGCTGCAAGAGCAGTGTTTTCGCAACGCCCGCAAGGCCGGCGCGCTGAAGTGGACGCACGGCTACGGCGGCGGCGATGTGCGACACGTGGCGTTGGTGGACAAGCGCGCCCAGGCCGAGCACCGGGTCGAACTTGCCAAGCAGCGTCACGACCGCTCGACCGCCACCCGCGAGGAGCTGGCCCAAGGTCTGGCCATGGTCCCTGCGAAGACGCGCAAGCGTGCGATGGCGCTCGCTGATGCCCAGGTCAGCGCCACCAAGAAACAGATCGCCGCGCGACAGGGGAAGCGTGACCACCTCAAGACCCTGCCCGAGCAGATCTACGTGCGGGACACGGGTCGTGACGCCATCATGACGTGCTTGAAGATGACGGTCATGGCGCTGACGGAGTTCGTGCTCAGGGAGTACTTCGACGGCCTGACGATGGAGTGGCGGACCTTCATCGACCAGTTCGTGTCGATGCCGGTTACGGTGCGGTCGAGCGCGCGCCGCTGCCTGTTCCAGATCCACACCAATGCTCGCAACCCGCAGCTGATGGCCAAGGTCGCGGTCGCCGTCGCGGAGATCAACCGCCGCGAGCTACGCCGCGGCAAGCAGCGGCTGGTGTTCGAGCTCTTGCCGAGCGGCGGGCGTGGTCCATAACCGGGATCGGTCGAGCGCGGCGAGGCCGGGGTTCCTCTCAGCGCGGCACACGCAATGGCCGCGTAAATACGATTCATCTTCCCCTCCCCAGT
>CALGHC010000776.1 GCA_937915965.1 uncultured Myxococcales bacterium | reverse complement strand
CTGCGGCGGGACCGGCGGCGGGGCTGGCGGCGGCAAATGCGGAGGCACTTGTGGTGGCGCCAGCGCCGGGGCCGACCAGACCGGCCACACCCCAGCCCCCGCCGACGACGCGATCGTCGCGGCGGTCCTGCGGGCCCTTGGCTCGGGAGAGCGGCGTTGAGCGAAGCGGGCGACGGCCGCGGCTGGCTGATCCAGGCATGCCCTTGGGGCGAGGTGCTCGTCACCGAGCCGAGCGGAACCGTTGGCGCCCGCGTGGTCGAGGAGATCGCGCTGGCCAGCGAAGACAGCGGCGCGGTCGCTCTGGCGCAGCGCTGGCAGGTCGATGCCGGCGGCGCCGATGGCGCGTCGCCGATCGACGCAGTACCCAACCTCGCCGCTGCGAAGGTGGTCGCCTCGGTTGACCGCGGCGGCAGCGTGCTGCGTGTCGAACGCCTGGCGCCGCGCGGTTCGACCGTCGCCGAGCTGGTTGAAAGTCACGGGCCCCTGAACGAGCGCCAGATCGCCGCGCTGCTGCTTGAGTTGACCCGTGGTGTCGCGGCCCGGCACGTCGATCAGCTGGCGGTCGGCGCGTTGGCACCGTCGCAGCTCTACGTCTGCCCGCCAGGAACCGATGGTCGGGCGGCGGTGCAAGCCTTCGAGGCCGGCCGCCTCGCCGTGGTCTGTGCTGCGGGCCACCGACTTGGTGGCCCGGACTCCGCTGGCTTTGATCAGTTGTGCCCGGACCTCGCCGCCGTCGCGCCCGAGCTGCTCGACGGTGGCCAGCCGAACGCGGCGTCGGATGCCTGGGCCCTCGCGGCCACGGTCGCGTTTGCTGCGCTCGGTCGCCCCTTCGTCGTCGCCGCGACGCCGCTGCTGGTCGCTCACCGCAGCCGCGCTGGCCTCGACGAGGCCGGCCGAAACGCGATCACCGCTGCCTTGCCGACTCTTGGCGCCGTCGTCGTCCGTGCCCTCTCGCCGAGCCCCTGGCTGCGCACCGGGACAGTGGGAGAGCTGCGCGGTCTGTTCGAGCGGCTGCTGGGGGACGACGCCGGCCGGCTGAGCTCCAAGGGCGCCGGACCCTGGTCGGCCGGCTCGCCGCTGGTGGCGCTCGCCGTCTTCGCGCGCAACACCGAATGGGCCGACCGCCACGCTACCGCCGGCCTGAGACGCGCCGGCCGCCTGGCGCGAAACGCTGTGGGGCCACGGACGATCGCCCCGGGGGCTGGCTCCGCAGGCGCGACCTCGACCTCGACCGCCGCGGCGGGAGCTGCGCATCAGGCGCCGGGGGACAAGCACCGCCTTGAACGCGCTCTCGTCCAGATCGACACCTGGCGGGTGCTTCAGCAGCAAGACAGCGACGTCCGTCGCGCCGTCGTCCTGCGTTGGTTGGTCGTGATCGCCGCCCTGATCGGTGTGGCACTGCTCAGTCTCATCGGCGCGCGCGAGATCGAGCGCGTGGTCGCGCCGCCGATCACGGTCGTCTGGCCGCCGAATGACCGGCCACCTCAGCCACCGTTGGAACCCCGTGTCCTCTTCGAGGGGCGCGCGCCATGAGCCCGCCACTACGGGCGGCCGCCCGACTCGAAGTGGCTTGCTGCAGTCGATCCGTCTTGGGACCGACGCGCGCGGTGGTTGCACCGCTCTGCCCTTTGTGACACGAAGCCAGCGTGGAACGGCTGGCGCTCTGTGGCGAGGCGACGCGCGGGGATCCGGCGTGTGCCGCGGGAGGCTTCGGTGACCTCGACTTCCAGCGAAAGTGGCGGCCCGCCGCGGCGCTTGCAGATCGTACTGAGTCTGCTGGCCACCGTCGCCTTGCTCTACCTCTTTTTGATCGGCGTGGAGAGCCTCGCGGCTGGCATCAAGGGCCTGGGCAAGGGCGTCATGGACGCCTACCTGGGCGACGCCCTCAGCCCCATTCTCGGTCTCATCGGTGGCATCCTGGCGACAACCCTGGTTCAGAGCTCGTCGGTGACGACGTCGCTCATTGTCGGAATGGTCGGCTCGGGTCAGCTGTCGGTGGCGAGCGCGGTCCCGATGATCATGGGTGCCAACATCGGCACCACCGTGACGAATACGATCGCGAGCCTGGCGCACGCGGGGCGCACCGCCGAGTTCCGGCGCGCCTTCGCCGCCGCAACCTGCCACGACTTCTTCAATTTTCTAAGCGTCGCCGTTCTGTTGCCTGTCGAGTTGATCACCCGCGCCATCTTTGGCCGGGGCCTGCTCGAAGCCGGCGCGGGCGCGATCGCCACATGGGTGACCGGCGCGCAAGGCGCGAAGTACGACAGCCCCATCAAGGGTGCGATCAAGGCCGGCGTGCACGTCGTCGAGGACGGTGTAGGCACCCTCGCCGAGTCGCCCAAGGTGATCGCCATCGTCACCGCCGTCGTCGGCTGCGTGATCATCTACGGTGCGTTGGCCGGGATCGTGCGGACGATGCGCGCGCTGGTGCTGAGTCGGATGGAGGCGTACGTCAACCGATTCCTCGGATCCGGCGGCCCGGTCGGTATCGTCGTTGGGCTCGTGCTTACTGTGATGGTGCAGAGCTCGTCGATCACGACCAGCGTCATGGTGCCGCTCGCCGGCGCCGGCCTCGTCACGGTCATGCAGATCCTTCCAATCACCATCGGCGCCAACATCGGCACGACCGTCACCGCCCTCTTGGCGTCGATGGTCGTCTCGGGAGAGGCGGCGATGGCGGCCCGGCAGATTGCCCTGGTGCACCTGCTCTTCAACCTGGCGGGCACGCTGATCTGGTACGCGCCGCCGCCGTTGCGAATGACGTCGGTCCGGCTCGCGCATCGCCTCGCCGCCATCGCTGCTCGCTCAAAGAAGGCGGCGGTGGCCTATGTCCTGCTGATCTTCTACGGTCTGCCGGCGCTGATCTTCTTTGTCTCGCGGGCGTTCTAAGAGTTTGTCTCGCGGGCGCTCCAGTGGGCGCCGCCGCAGGGGGTTTGTCATGTGGATGGAGTTGTTGCAGATCTTTCGCAGCGGCGATCCCCTTGAGGCGAGCGGCCGCGACTTCCTCAAGATGTTGGCGCTCGGCCACGAGATGGCCCGCATCGTCGAGCCCCATCTCTTTGAGCACGCGCTGTCGCTCGAGGATCGCGCTCGCATCTACGACCTCGACATCGCGGTCAACAAGCTCGAACGGTCGATCCGCAAGCGGCTGGTCTCTCACCTCAGCCTGCAGAAGAGCCAGGCTGCCTACTGCCTGCTCTTGTTCTCGCTGGTCAAGGACGCCGAGCGCATCGGCGACTACATCAAGAACGTCGCCGAGATCGCCAGCCTGGGTGGCACTGACGTGCCGCCCGGTGTGATCCGCGACGAGCTGACCGAGCTCACTGGCATCGCGATGCGGCTCTTTGAGGCGACGCCGCAGATCGTCGCCTCGCAGGACCGCGAGCGCGCCGGCGAGCTGATCCAAAGTGGTCGTTCGGCCGGCAAGCGTTGCGACAACCTGGTCAACGAGATCGCCCGCTCGGATCATCCGGCGGGAGCCGTCACCTCGATGGTCTTGCTCGCGCGCTTCTACAAGCGGATTGGCGCCCACCTCGTCAACATCCTGTCGTCGGTGGTGATGCCGGTACACAAGGTCGACTACTACGACGAACGCGAGATGACCAAGACGCCGTGACGGAGCTGGCCGTTCGACGGCTTCGCCAAGGGACTCGCCCGACTCCCTCGGTGCGACGATCGACATTCTGGAGGAGCCGGTCATGCAGACGCCCCACTGGTTGACCCCCTTCTCCCTGGCGTTTCGTGCCGCGATCGAGCCGCTGCTCGCCGTGACCGGCAGGCGCCGTGTTGCATGCTTCGACGCCGACGGGACGGTCTGGTCCGACGACATCGGCGAGGCATTCTTGCGCTGGTTGGTCGCAGGCGGCCATGTCGGCGGCGGCCGCAGCGTCGACGCCGTCTGGGACGACTACGAGGCGCGTGTCGAGGCCAACCAGTGCGAGGGATATGGCTGGGCGGTGGCCTTGATGGCCGGACTTGCCGAGGCTGATGTGTCTCTGTGGGCCCGCCAGATGGCCGCCGCGTGGCCGAACTACCGTCCGGCGATGGTCGACCTGATGCGTGGGCTGGAGGCCGCCGGTGTCGAGGTCTGGTGGGTCTCGGCGAGCCACCGCTGGATCGTGCGCGCCGCCGCCCAGCGCATCGGCGTTGGGGTCGACCGTGTCCTGGGCGTGACCGTGCCGGTAGTCGACGGGATCCTGGGCAGCGAGGTGGTCCAGCCAATGACCTGCCGCGCCGGCAAGGCGGCGGCGATCGCGAAGTGGATCGGCGTGGCGCCCGATCTCGTCTTCGGCGACAGCCGAGGTGATCTGGAGATGATGGAGGCCGCTGCTGCTGCCCTGGTGACCACCCGCGGCGACCGCCCCGACAGCGCGTTCGTCGTCTCCGCCGAAGCGAGGGGCTGGCCCGTGCAGCGGTTCTGACTGGCTTTTGCAGCGGTTCCAGACGGTGGCTTCCGGCTGCTCCGCGCCGTGGGGGCGAGCGTTGCAGATCGTTGCCATGCGGCCCCCCCCCCCAAAAAAAAATAGGCTGGCCCGGTATTTTGTGACCTCTATGCGGTTTGTCTCCGGGCGCGCCGCGTGTCTGCGTCAGGCGTATCGCTGGCGCTCGGCTGGCACACGGCCGCATTGCGCCAAAACGCCGAAACCCGCCTTGCGGGCGGGTTTCGGGTTCTCGGGTGGAGGTGAGGGGGATCGAACCCCTGACCTCTTGAATGCCATTCAAGCGCTCTCCCAACTGAGCTACACCCCCGAGGGATGCTTCGCAGGCAGACGACGAAGCGGGCCGGTATCTAGCACGCAGGGGCAGGCATTGCAAGATGGACGCCGGCCCGCGATGGCCGCCCCGACGAATGGGTGTTACGGCAATAATCATAAGAAGATGCGCCGTTCTTGGCGCCGCGATTGGCTGGCCGTCCCGGCCGGTCCGGCCGGTCGGTCCCGGCGGCGTCTCGACTTTGGCGTTGACGGCCGCCATGCCTTTCACTACCCTCACGGCCCTCAGACACCGACATGGCGCCCAAGTAGCGGAAATCATGAGCAAAACGCGCGAACCGCGGGTGCCGGCTGAGGCGTCCGAGCGACAGGCGGGCCTCAGCGAGCGTCGCTCGGCGAAGCGATGCGAGGTCGAGTTCTTCGTCCGCGAGCGCGATGGCGACCGCATGTTCGTCCACCCGGCGCTGAACCTGTCGGCCTCCGGCATCTTCTTGGAGAGCCACTCGTACTCGCTGCGCAACGCGTTGGACCGGCGCTTTGTCGACCTAGAGTTCGAGCTGCCCGACAGCGAGGTGCAGGTCTCCGTTCGCGGCGAGGTCCTCGGCGCTCGCCGGGTGCGCGGCTTCAGCCACGGGCTGGCCGTTCGATTCACCGATCTGGAGTCGGAAATCAGCGAGAAGATCTCCGAGTTCGTCGCTTTGCGCCTCAAATCCGGGGCCAGCGAGGGGCCGGCATACGAGGCGGCGCCGACCACGTCCTGAGTATGGAAGCCTGCGGTCTTCCCCCGGCCGCACCACCAGAAGAACCACCCGCCGCGCCCCCTCGCGCGGACCTTGACGCAGGGCCGCGCAGGCGGATTGTTCGACGGCGGGCCGGAGCAAACGACATGGATCGAACTGTCATTGGCATCATCGGCGGAAGCGGCCTGTATGAGATAGACGGCCTGCAGGACGTCCGCGAGGAGGTCATCGACACGCCCTTCGGGGCGCCCTCGGATGCGCTGCTGCGCGGCCGCATCGGCGCCACAGAGCTGGTCTTCTTGCCTCGCCACGGACGCGGGCACCGCATCTCGCCAAGCGAGATCAACTACCGCGCCAACATCTGGGCCCTGAAGCGCGCCGGCTGCACGGATGTCGTCTCCCTATCCGCCGTCGGTTCCATGCGCGAAGACATCGCCCCCGGCGACGTCGTCCTGCCCGATCAGTTTGTCGACCGGACTGTAGGTCGGCCGCGCACCTTCTTCTGCGATGGCATCGTCGCCCACGTCGCTTTTGCCGACCCGGTGAGCGAGCGGGTCTCCAGCGCGCTGAAGGCGGCCAGCGCCCGCATCGGCCTGCATCCCCACGTCGGTGGCGCTTACGTCTGCATCGAGGGGCCGCAGTTCTCCACCCGCGCAGAATCGAACCTCTACCGCACCTGGCCGGGCGTCTCCGTGATCGGCATGACCAACATGCCCGAGGCGCGCCTGGCCCGCGAGGCGCAGCTCCCCTACGCGACAGTGGCCCTGGTGACCGATTACGACTGTTGGCACGCGACCCACGACGCGGTCTCGGTCGAGCAGGTCATCGAGACGATGAAGAGCAACGTCACGACCGCCAAGCGACTCATCGTCGCCCTCGCGGCCGAGCCACCGTCGGGCTCGTGCGCCAGTCAGACCGCCCTGCGCCACGCGGTCATGACCTCGCCGGCCGCGATCCCCGCCGACGTGCGCGCCCGCGTTGCCCTCTTCCTCGACGACGACTGATCGATACTCGGCCGTCGTTCCGTCGTCTGTGCGCCGCCTTTGTGCCGCGCCTGCCTCCAGGAGATTCTCCATGAACCTGATCGTCGTTGGATCGATGGCCTATGACAGTGTCGAGACGCCCGCGGGCAAGGTCGACCGGGCGCTTGGCGGCTCGGCGACCTTCTTCTCGATGGCCTCGTCGCTGCTCGCCCCGACGGCCGTCATCGCGGTCGTCGGCGAGGACTTCGACGAGGCCGACCTGGAGCGCCTGCGCGCCCGCGGCATCGACGTGCAAGGCGTGAGTCGCGTCGCGGGTCGCACCTTTCGCTGGGGAGGGCGGTACTCACGCTACTTCGAGACCCGCGAGAGCCTCTTCACCGAGTTGAACGTCTTCGCCGACTTCAAGCCTGTGATTCCCGCCTCGCAACGGGCGACCCCGATCGTCTTCCTGGCCAACATCCACCCCACGCTGCAGCGCGACGTGCTCGACCAGATGGACGCGCCGCGTTTCGTCGCTCTCGACACGATGAACTTCTGGATCGGCGGCGCCCTCGCCGAGCTGCGCGAGGTCCTCAAGCGCGTCGACCTGCTCTTCATCAACGACGAAGAGGCGTTCGAACTCAGCGGCGTGGGCATGCTCGCGGGCGCCGCCGCCGAGATCCTCAAGATGGGCCCGCGCTGGCTGGTCATCAAGCGCGGCGAGCACGGTGCCTTTCTATTTGGCGAGGGCGTGGCCCGCTATGTACCGGCAGTCCTGCTCGAGCGGATCGTCGACCCCACTGGCGCTGGTGACACCTTTGCCGGTGGCTTCCTTGGCTGGCTCGCCCACAAGGAACGCTTCGACCAGGCCGCCCTCGAAGAAGCGATGGTCGCCGGGACCCTCGTCGCCAGCCACTGCTGCGAGGGCTTCAGCGTCGATGCGGTCGAAGCCCTCGATGTGGAGGCGATTCGTGTTCGCCAGAGGCGCCTCGCCGCGCAGATCGCCGACCTGACCCTGTCCTGGTAGGCTATGCCCCGTCGAAACGAGCCGCTGTCGGCCCGTCGGAGTCGTCATGGGAGTCGTCATGGGAGTGGTCCAGGGATTCGTCCAGGGATTCGTCCAGGGATTCGTCGGGGGATTCGTTGTGGCCCGCGGTCCCGCCTCGCTTCGCCGCGCTGCGCTGCCAGCTGGCCTCGTCCTCACCGTTGCGCTCGCCTCCATGTTGGCTGGCTGCGTCGGCACGGGAGAGATCAAGGGCCCCGGTGCCGGGATGAACGTCGCCGATGCGGGCGCGTCGGATGTCGCGCTCGACTGCGTGCAAGGCGACCCGGTGCCCGAGCACCTCGACCTCACCGGTCGTGTTCTTCGCATCACCGAGCTGACCATGCAGCGGCCGACCGATCCGGCTGGTGCCGTCAAGAGCGCTCTCAACGGTATCTGGGCGAAGGACATCGCCGCGGACACGCTCAACATCTTCTTCCGCATCGACAAGTGGGACCTCACGACGAAGGAGCTGACGCTGGCCGTAGGCACCGGGCTCTACGATGTCGACCAGGACGAGTACTTCTGGGATGCCGCGCCGAGCCCCATCGAGCTGGTGGTCGAGAACCCGGGGGTCTACACCGAGGGTGCATTCGGCGTCGGTACCCTCGACATCGCCCCCGAGACGGTGAGCAAGCCGATTCACATCATCCACCTGGGCGTGAAGGCGAAGGTGACCTGCGACGCCACCTCCATTCTCGATGGCGATCTGGAGGGCTCGTTGCGCCGCAGCGACGCGGTCGGGCTCGACGTCAAGCTCGGCCTCGGTGGCTCGATTGATCTCGTCAAGTTCCTCGAAGGCGCCGAGATCTTCCCCGACAAGGTCTCCAAGCTCGAGGGCCTCAACGAGGGTGCGAGCCCTTGCCGGACCGAGGAAGAGGTGGCCGCCGGTAAGGAGCAGACGCCCTGGTGTGTTGCGCCCGCAGGTCACGCCCTGCACGACGCGGCCTGCTTCACGGACTGTGCGACCAGCAAGCTGTGCGACGACACGATGACCGCCATGCTGGTCGAAGACCCCAACGTCGACGATGACGCGATGCGGGCGATCTGCGTATGTGCCAGCCACATCGAGGCAGGCACCAAAGTCGAAGACCGCTGTGTCATCAACGACGCCTGGCAGTTCGCTGGCAAGTTTGGCGCTGACCTGATCCTGAATTTCAACAACGAGCGCGTCGGCAAGTAGTCGAGCCGCCGCCAGGAACAAGCGCCAATGGCACGTCCCCCCCGATGGCTGGACCTGATGGCGCGGCCGGGCGTCTCGCAGTGGATGCACCGCGCCGTCACCGCGCGTCCGCCGCGGGTCGTCGTGCAGGCCGCCATTCGCGCCTTTGCGCGTGCGTACAAGATCGACCTCGATGAGATCGCCGAGCCGATCGCGTCCTTCGTCACCTTCCAGGACTTCTTTACCCGCAGCCTGCGCGCAGGGGCGCGGCCCATCGAGGCCGATCCGGGCCGTCTGCCCTCGCCCAGTGACGGCACCTTCTCGGCTTTCGGCGCGTTGGGCGAAGGCGTCCTGGTGCAAGCCAAAGGCGTCGAATACCGCCTCGACGATCTGCTGGGAGGAAACGAGGACGCCGATGCCTACCGCGGCGGCAGCTACGCCGTGGTCTACCTCGCCCCGCACAACTACCACCGCGTGCACATGCCCGTGGATGGAACGATCGTCGAGTGGCGCTACCTGCCCGGAGCGCTCTACCCCGTCAACCAGATCGGACTTCGCCACGTCGACGGTCTGTTCGCGCGCAACGAGCGCATCATCGCCCACGTCGAGAGCGAGGTCGGCCGAGCCGCTGTGATCCTCGTCGGCGCGACCTTTGTCGGCCACATGCGGACCGTCTTCACGGATCTTGCTGCCAACGAGGGGCACGCCGACACCGGTCTGCAGAGGCTCGATCCCATGCTCGCCCTGCGCCGTGGCGACGAGGTTGGTGTGTTCGAGATGGGCTCGACCGTCGTCCTGATCTTCGAACGCGGCGACCTGCAACCCGAAGCGGCACTTGGTCAACCGATCCGAATGGGCGAGGCCCTGTTGCGGTTGCCTTGAGCGCGGCGTCGCGGTTGCCTTGAGCGCGGCGTCGCGGTTGCCTTGAGCGCGGCGTCGCGGCTGCCCTGAGACCAGCGTCGCGGCTGCCCTGAGCGGGGCGTGCCCGGACTCGGGCAATCCAGCCGGACGCGCACCCCGAGTCGCCCCCGCTCATTGACCCAGGACCGGCTTGCAGGCAGTGTCTGGCCGCCACTGCAGCGGGGGGGCAGGCATGGGCGCGACCATCAAAGCAGCAAAGAAGCACTGGCGGCTGTGGCCGATGGCGGTCATCGACACCGAGACCACCGGCCTGCATTCCGAGCAGGGCGATCGCATCGTCGAGCTCGCGGTCGTTCGCTTCGAAGAGGGCGTGCCGGTGTCGCGTTGGGGGCTGCTGCTCGACCCCGAGATGAAGCTGCCGCCCGACACGACGAGGATCACCGGCATCCGGCCCGAGGAGGTCGAGGGCCAGCCTCGCTTTGCCGAGGTCGCGGCGACCCTGCTCGAGAAGCTCGAGGGTTGCTTGCTGGTCGCCTACAATGTGCCCTTCGATCGCGGCTTCCTGCTGCACGAGCTGGCGCGTGCCGGCAGCTCGCTGCCGGCTGGCTCGACCTGGCTCGACCCGCTTGTCTTCGTCAAGGAGATGCAGCGCGGCCAAGGTTCGATGCGCTTGGGCACGGTCGCGAAGCGGATCGGCATCCCCTTGTTGGAGGCCCACCGCGCCACCGCCGACGCGGAGTGTGCTGGTCTGGTCTTGCAGAGCCTCGCTGTCGACCTGCCAGAGGACCTCGGCGAGGTGCTTGACCTCCAGGAGCAGTGGGAAGCCAAACAAAACGCCGAGCGGGCCGGCTGGCGCGGCCAGCGCCGCGAGCGCCGCGTCGCCGGATCGGCGCCCCTCGAGCTTGACGGTCCCCGCAACAGCCTGGGCGCCGGCTACCCCCACGGTGATGAGCTTGATCCCGTCCGCTATATGTTCTTGCGCCGCGCTGGCCGCGGCTAGGCAGACGAGCCACCGTGCCGCCATCGCGGCGCCCGGTTGGAGGTCCGAATGCGACTATCCCAACTTATGCTGCCCGACGTCGAGCGCGCGTTCCGCGACGATCCCGCGACCATTATTGAGCTCTTCAACGAGCTGCACGCCGAGGACGTCGCCGACCTGATCGAAGGCGCGGGAGCCGAGCTTGGTCCCGAGCTGCTCGCGACCCTCGACGCCGAACGCGCAGCCGAAGTCCTTGAGTGTATCCAGCCCGAGCTGCAAGCGTCGCTAATCCACGGCCTGGGCAGCAAGCGCGCCGCGCCGATCGTCGCGGAGATGTCGTCCGACGATCGCGCCGACATGGTCGGCGATCTGCCGCAGCCTCTGGCTGACGCCTTGCTCGACCACATGGACCCCGAGGCTGCCGAGGAGGTTCGCCGCCTGGTCGCCTACGAGGACGACACGGTCGGCTCGGTGATGGCCACCGACTTGCTCGAGGCGACCCTCGACATGAGCGTTGGTCAGGTCATTGAGCGCGTGCGGATGTTTGGCGAGGAGTCCGAGACGGTCTACTACGTCTACGTCGTCACAAGCACCGGCAAGCTCGTTGGCGTGGTCTCTTTGCGCGAGCTGATCCTCGCGCGGCCCGACCAGTCCATCGCCGACATCATGCGCAACGACGTGATCAGCGTGCAGGTCACGGGCGACCAGGAAGAAGCGGCTCGGATCATCGAGCATTACGACCTGATCGCCGTGCCTGTGGTCGACGTGGGCGGCACGTTGCTCGGTCTGGTCACGGTCGACGACGTCATGGACGTTTTGCAGGAAGAAGCCACCGAGGACATGCACCGGATGGCCGCGGTCCAGCCGATCGACACGTCGTATTTTCACACCACCTTCTGGCATTTCGTGCGCAAACGGGCCCCCTGGCTGGTCGCGCTCTTCATCGGCGAGATGTTCACCAGCGACGCGCTTGGCCAATTCGAAGACCTCATCCAGCACACGGCCATCCTCGTCATCTTCTTGCCGCTGATCATCTCGTCAGGCGGCAACTCGGGTTCCCAGTCCGCGTCCATCGTCATCCGGGCGTTGGCGCTGGGCGAGGTCAGCCTCAAACAGGCCTGGAAGGTGGTGCGGCGCGAGCTCGGCATGGGACTCGTCCTTGGCGCCATGCTCTCGGTCATCGGCGTCGCCCGCGCCCTCATCTGGGGCGACGGCGCCGACATCGCCATCATCGTCGGCGCCACGCTGATCTGCGTCGTGACGTTGGGCACCCTGCTCGGCGCCATCATGCCGATCTTGCTGCAGCGTCTCGGCATGGATCCTGCCGTATCCTCGACGCCCTTCATCGCGTCGCTCAGTGACCTGCTCGGCATCCTCACCTACTTCACCATCGCGCGGTTCGTGATTGGCGCAACATGATGGCGAACCGCGACCAGCGCGAGGTGGAGCTCAAGTTGCTGCTCGACGGCGCCGCTGATCACGACCGCGTGCGCGAGCTCCTCGACGGTCTGGTACCTGCCGAGGTCGCCACCCAGGACAACCTCTACCTGGAGACCACGCGTCTGAGCCTGCGCGCTGCGGGAGTGATGCTGCGGGTCCGCCTGAGCGGGGCCAAGGCTGTCTTGACCGTCAAGGGCCGCGCCACCCTCGTCGACGGCATCAGCCGGGTAGACGAGTTTGAGAGCGACCTTGAGGGCGAGTCCGCCGCCATCTGGCGTCCGCTGGGCAGGGTGCCCCGGGCGGCGCAGATCCTCGCGGATGGCTCACTGCCTGCGCGGTTGCGCCGCGCCGGCGCCGCCGACATCAACGGCGACACCACGCTCCATCTGCTGGCCGCCGTTCGCAACACCCGGCGTCGCTACGTCGTCGGTCTCGCGAGCTTTGGCCTGGACGCGTCCTCCGCCGGGGCGCCTCTCTCGATCGAGCTCGATCACACCCTCTATCCCGGTGGCGACGAGCGCTTCGAGATGGAGGTCGAGGACCCGCGCGTCGATCACCTGCGCGACGGGTTGTGCGCCTGGCTCGACCGCATGGACATCTCCTGGCGCCTCGCCGATCGCTCGAAATACAAGCAGCTGATCGACGCCCTCGATGCCCCGCCGACAGCAGCCCAGAGCACCGGCCATGGGGCGGGCGGCGTCTACACAGCTCGCGGCGCTTACACAGCGGGCGGCGTGAGGCCGGGTGGTCTCGACGACGGCCGTGGCGGCAGCGTCGGCGAATGACGGATACGAATGAACAGGGGCGCTGCGGCCGCTATTTGCCGCGGCGCAACTTCGGCGGCATGAAGAACGACAGGCCAACG
>CALGHC010000775.1 GCA_937915965.1 uncultured Myxococcales bacterium | reverse complement strand
CGACGAGCGCGAGCGGCTGCAGCACGCTGTCGTCGGCGCGTTCGAGGGCGGCACGCAGGACGTCGCCGCCTGGCCGGGCGAAGAGGGCCTCGGCGCGCGCGCCCCAGCGCAGCTGTTCGACGTGCCAGCCGTGGGCGCGGAACTTCGCCTCGACCCAGCGGTCGAGACGGCTGCCGCCGTCGCCGCCGCGGCTGTCGTCCATGACGCGATCGAGGCTCTGCCGGTTCAGGTCGACGACCCAGACCAGGTTGCCCAACCCCCAGCGACCGGCGTCGTAGAGGCTCTCGTCGATCTGGCCCTCGGTCAGCTCGCCGTCTCCAGACAACGCCCAGAAGATCGCGTCGTTGCGCGGCTCGCCGGGCAACAGTTCGGCCACACAGCGGTTTTGGTAGACGGCACCACAGGCGTCGTAGATGGTCGCGCAGACACCGAGCGCCTCGCTGGACGTGGTGTAGTCGACAAAGAGCGGGTTCTTGCCCTTGGTCGGGTACGGCTGCGGCCCACCCAGCTCGCGCAGGCGAGCCATCTGATCGACGGGCAGCAGGTCCATGAGGTGCATCAGGCTGTAGAGGACGGGGGCCGCGTGCGGCTTGACGGCGATCCGGTCCTGCGGGCGGCGCGCGTGCAGGTAGAGGGCAGCGAGGATGTCGAGGCTTGAGAGGCTCGAGGCCTGGTGGCCACCGACCTTGGGCTTGCGACCGCGGTTCTCGGGCTTGTGGTTGGCGTGGTCAATCATCGAAAGCGCGCCCTTGCCGATGTAGGTCAGGGCGTCATCGATGGCAGCGACCAGCGCGGGCGAGGCGGCGGGCGCAGCCGAGGGCGAGGCGGGCGCAGCAGGGCGGGATTTCGGCGAACGAGGCATGGCGGCGCTCCTGGGCTCAGCCGGCCGGAGTAGCGCGTTTTGGGGTCCGGCGGCAACCGCGGCGGCGGTTCTTCGCTTGTCTTCGCTTGCCCGGCGGGTTACCTCTGATCGACTGGACGACCTAGGCCCAAGGACCGCGCAATGAACGAAATCCGCCCCTCTCGTATTGGCCTGATCGCCGCCGCTACTTGCCTTCTTGGCGTCGCATCGACGGCCAGCGCCGCGACCCTGCCGGTGCACGGAGTCCTGCGCAGCGAAGCGGGTGGCCCGGTCGCCGACGGCACCTATGTCTTGGTGACCTCCCTCTACGATACCGCCGACGCAAAGCTGCCGGTCTGGGAAGAGCTGCATAACAACGTGGTGGTGCAGCTGGGCTTCTTCCACGTCGTGCTCGGCGAGAAGACGCCGATGGCTGACGGGCTGCTGACCAGCGACAAGGCGGTCTGGGTTGGGGTGCAGGTTGGCGGCGAGAAGGAGTTGCCGCGGATGCCGCTGACCCCGGTCGCGCGTGCCTGGTACGCGCAGGTCGCCGGTGCGGGCGCGTTTGCCTACGCCGCCTCGACCGAACCGGGCGGCGCCGCGACCTCGTTGGCGTGCACGGGATGCATCGACGCGACGATGATCGCGACCAACGCGATCGAGAACAAACACGTCGCGTTCACCTACGCCGGATCGTCGAGCAAGGGCGGCGCGGCCAAAGAGGCCGATCACGCGCTGGTCGCCGACGACGCCAAGCACGCGGCCGACGCCGACCTCGCCACCAAGGCCGGCAGCGCGGCAAGCGCCGAAGAGCTCACCTGCAGCGGCTGCGTCGGCCTCGGGCACCTCGCAGACCAGACCAAGTTGGCGTTCCTCTCGAGTCAGGGCGGCACCCTCGTCGGCCCGCTCGAAGCGACCAAGGGCGTCGATCTGGCTGGATCAACGCTCAGTGGCGCCAACCTCGGCGCCGCCGACCCGGCGATTGCCCCGTGTACAGTCAAGGAGAAGGGCCGACTCGCCTCCAATCCCAGCGGTGACGGACTCCTGTATTGCACGGGAGTTGCTTGGAAGAAGGTCAAGCTGTGCGGTGGCGACTGCAAGAACGCCGTCGAGGTCGCGTGCGGCCAGCCTCTGCCCGACGACTGCGGCGACCTGGGTGGCTGCCCCGGCACGGGCGAACTGTGTGCCTCTGGGGCCTTCTGCGACGGCAGCAAGTGCGTCGGTCCCGGCGAGGCGAAGGCGGCGGCTCAGTCGAGCTGCAAGGTCATCCTCGCCAAGAGCGCCAAGGCCCCCGACGGCGTCTATTGGCTCGACACCACTGGCGGCAACACCGACGACGCCTTCGAGGCGTACTGCGACATGACCACCGACGGCGGCGGCTGGACGTGGCTGGGCACGGTCGCAGGTCACGACGGCCAGAGCTGGAACACGGAGATCGGCTACTGGGGCAACACCGCGACGCTCGGCGACGTCGACAAGCCCTGGAACGACATGAAGTCTGAGGCCTGGAACAGCCTCGACACCTCGAAGGCCGAGATCCTCTACAAGCGCCGCTACGACGGCACCGTGCGCGGCATCGCCCGCCTGGCGAACCCCTGCATGAACGGCAAGACGACCTTCCGCGCGCTCTTCCAGGGCTGGACGGAGTCCCTGAAGTGCGCGGCCAGCCAGATCACGGTCATCCAGGCCGCCAAGGACAGCGCAGGCCTGTCCAGCGCTTCCTATCAGGAGGGCGCAGTCAGCGGCCTGGGCGGCAGCGGCACCAACGGCATCTGTTGGTACGGCGGCGATTCGAGCAACAACCGATTCAAAGGTCACTTCGGCTGGACCACCATCGGCGAGCCCTGCTACTCCCCCGGGCACCAGAGCTACATCGGCGTCTTCTGGAAGGACGACGCGCAGTACAGCCAGACCGACATCGACACGACCAACTGGCTGCACGGCACAGACACGACAAAGACGGAGATCGCCTTCTTCGCTCGTTAGGATGAATGGCTCGTTAGGATGAATGGCTCGTTAGGATGAATGGCCGTCTATTCTATTCGCCCCG
>CALGHC010000774.1 GCA_937915965.1 uncultured Myxococcales bacterium | reverse complement strand
GACAGCCGCGTGCGCCGCGGCGCCCCGTCTGCCGGCGCCGGCTTTGCCCACCTGCAGGCCCGCATCGGCATGGCGTCGCTCGCGGACGTCGAGGTTCGTCTCGCCCGGCGGCGTGCGATGGCCCGCCAGGTGCTCGCCACACTCGGCCTTGGCGACAACGGCGACGGCGACGACCGGTTTGACGACCTGGACGAAGACGCTCTGCCTCGCTCCAACGCGTACTTCCTGGTCGTTCGCGCCCGCAGCGTCTCCGCGTCCACGCTGAGGTGGCGGCTGCTGCGGGCCGGCGTCGATGCAGGCATCGGGGACGACATCGCCGATGACCTGACCAGCCGTGGCAACGGCCGCGTCCTCCCGGGGCTGAACGATCGGCGCCGACGAGTTGTGCAGCTTCCCTGCGGCGCCGCCTTCGACGACGCGACCGTTGCAAGTCTTTGCAGGCGCCTGGCCGCCTTCCGCGGCCAGTTCGTTCGCTAGCCCGGCAGCCTCACGCGATCGCCGCGCGAACCGCTGCGATCACCCGGTCGATATCCGCCTCGGTCATCGCTGTGTGGTTGGGAACATAGATGACATCTTCGCTGAACGCGCGGCCGGCGCCGTAGTGGTCCATATAGTCCTTGCGCACGTCCACGCCGGCCCGCAGCAGCCGGCGTGCCAGACCGTCCCCATCGGCGACCCGCACCGGCACCGCGTTCCAGGTGTGACTGGCGCGCGGGTCGGGGTGCTGCAGCGCAAGACCTGGGACTCCGCCGAGACCATCGAGGAGGCGCTGGGCGCTGTGTCGCCGGCGCGAGTTGCGCAGGTCGAGGCGCTCAAGGCCGAGCAGCCCGAGCGCGCCCTGCGCGTCGCTCAGCCGGCGGATGCGTTCGTTTGGGTCGAAGGAGCGCCGCTCCTCATGGAAGAGTTGATCGAGCCGAGCGGGCGCCAGCGCATCGATCAGGACGAAGCCCGGCCAGCCGGCCACCGCGAATCCCACGCGGGTCGCCAGCAGCCAACGGGGCAGAGAGCTCCGCAGCAGCTGGCGAGCCCGGTCTTCGTCGGCTTCCTGCAATCCACGCGTCAGCACGTCGAGGCGAGCGGCCCGGGCTGGATCCGCAGCGACGACGAGACCACCACCGAAGGTCTGTAGGTTCTTTCCCGAGACCAGGCTGAAGACGCCGTAGGCGCCAAATGAACCAACGCTCTTCCCTTCGAGCGAGGCGCCCGTCGACTGCGACGCGTCCTCGACGAGGGGCACGTCGGCCTCGGCGCAGATCGCCGCGATGCGGTCGACAGACGCGGCCTGGCCGAACGGATGAACGATCACCAGGCAGGCTGCGCCGTCTAGCGCCCCGGCGAGCGCGACGACGTCGAGAGTGAACGTGTCGGCGTCAACGGGCGCGAATCTGGGGGTCAGTCCCATCGCCTCGACGACCCCGACAACGGAGAAGAAGCAGTATTGGGGCAAGACGACAACGGCGCCGGCGGCAAGGTCGAGCGCCTGCAGGGCGAGACAAAGTGCAGTGCGGCCGGACTCGACGGCGACGGCGCGTTCGGCACCGAAGGCTCTGGCGACGGCGATCTCGAAGGCGGCCCGCGAGCCCGGCGGCGCGCGGCCACGACCGGCAAGACCGACGCCGAGGCGAAGCTCGTCGCGGTCGAGGGCGATGTGGTGGCGCGGGATAGGCAACCGCAAAGGGCGACTCCTGGCTACCTTTGCCGCTGCCGGCGCGCGACGGCCGGACACAAGGCAAGGGTGGACGCCGGCGAGACTAGAGCAGGGTGGCGACGAACTCCAGCGCAGAGGCGGATGCACCGGCGCGGGCTAGGATTCTCGGGTCGGCGGCTGAACGCCGAGCGACCGCTGCCGGCGTCAACCAGGTGGCTGGCACCTCGTCTCTACCTCGTCTCTACCTCGTCTCTACCTCGCTTCTGCCTCGCTTCTGCCTCGCTTCTACCTCGCCCTCGCGCTCGTGTCCAAGCACCTCTTCGAGACTCGAAGGCGCCGAGTGTCTCGCCAATATGCGTTCTTTATCACGTCGTTCCGGCTTGCAAACCGGATACTGTCGTGCGTTACTCCGATTGGTCGCGGCTGGCGACCGACTCGTTTCTTGCAAAACCAGACACGCAGCGCCGGTCCGTCGCTTCTCCACAGCGCAACCACCGCACCTGCCCCGCAAGGAGGCCCCGTGGCCCGTCACATTGGCATCGATATCGGTTCGGAGACGATCAAGGTCGTCGAGTTGCAGGATGGCCCAGACGGTCTGCGGTGGACGCGCCGGCAGATCGTAGAGCATCACAAGGAACCAGCTGCGGTCCTTCGCCGCACGCTGGAGACGTGGGCGTGGCAGGACGTCGACAGCGCCCGCGTCGGCGGCCGACTTGCCCGCCTGGTCGACTTGGAGCGGGTGCCGGGCAAGCAGGCCCAGGCGACGGGGCTTCGTTTCTTGCGTGGCACCACCCCGGCGACCGTCGTCTCGATCGGCAGCCACGGCTTCTCTGTCCTCGAGCTGCGCGACAGCGGCATTGAGGTCTACCGCGAGAACAGTCGGTGCTCCCAAGGAACCGGCAACTTCCTGCGTCAGCTTGTCGAGCGCTTCGACCTGTCGATCGAGGCTGCCAGCGCCATGTGCGAAGACATCACCGAGCCCGCGCCCCTGTCCGGCCGCTGCCCGGTGATCCTCAAGACAGACATGACCCACCTCGCCAACAAGGGCGAGAGCCGGGCCCACATCCTCGCGGGGCTCTACGACGCCGTCTGCGAGAACGTCCAGGTGCTGATCAAGCCAAGCGTCTCGCCAGCCGACCTCGTTCTGATCGGCGGCGTCGCTCGGTCGCGGCGAATCCGCGGCCACTTCGCCGCCTTCACGGATCGTCACGGCATGCGCCTCGTCGATCTGCAGGACGACGACGGATTGTACGTCGACGCCCTTGGCTGTGCGGTCCTCGCCGCCGAGCGCCCAATCGCTGTGCCACAGTTCGATGCGCTCTTCGGCGAGCCCGAACCGGCCAAGCTTGACCGGGTTCCGGGGCTGAGCGACTACCTGGGCCGCGTGCGCCGCCTGGTCGCGCCCCCCCTGCCCGAGACCGCCGCGACCGCCCCCATCGCCCTGGGTTTCGACATCGGCTCGACCGGCTCGAAGCTCGTCGCCCTCGATCGCGCCAGCCGCCAGACCCTGTGGAGCGGCTACGTCCAGACCAACGGCGACCCGGTCGCCGCCGCACAGGCGCTTGTGCGTCAATTGGACGCTGGGCCCGCGGGCAATCGGCCGATCACCGCGCTCGGTGCCACGGGCAGCGGCCGAGACATCGTCGGCTCCCTGCTATCGACCTGCTATGGCGCCGAGAACGTCTATGTCCTCAACGAGATCGCTGCCCACGCCGAGGGGGCGCTCGCTTTCGATCCGCGCGTCGACACGATCTTCGAGATCGGCGGCCAGGACGCCAAGTACATCCGCCTCGCCGAGGGCCGCGTCATCGACGCCGCCATGAACGAAGCGTGCAGCGCCGGAACGGGCAGCTTCATCGAGGAGCAGGGCCGCAAGTTCGCCGGAGTACGCGACGTCGTGCACCTCGGCGAGGAGGCCAGCCACGCGGTCGAGGGTGTCTCGCTCGGTCAGCATTGCTCCGTCTTCATGGCCGAGGTCATCGACGAAGCGGTCGCGGCGGGCGTCGAGAACCGCACAATCATCGCGGGCATCTACGATTCGATCATCCAGAATTACCTCAACCGCGTGAAAGGCAGCCGCGACGTCGGCCAGGTGATCTTCTGTCAGGGCATGCCGTTCGCGGCCGATGCCCTGGCCGCCGCCGTCGTCCGTCAGACCGGCAGCGAGGTGATCATTCCGCCCGACCCCGGCACCGTCGGCGCCCTCGGCATCGCCCTGCTCGCCGACCGCGCCCTGCCCGCGGACGATGTCGCGGTCATCGACGTCGAGCGCTTCCTCTCCGCCACCGTGGTTCGCAAGGACAACTTCATCTGTCGCTCGAAGAACGGCTGTGGCGAGCCCGGCAACCTCTGCCGCATCGACCGCCTGCGCACCCTGGTTGGCGACCGAGAGCAGCGTTTCACCTGGGGCGGCGGCTGTTCGTTGTGGGACCGTGGAACCGGCCGCGTCAAGCTCCCCGATCTCGCGCCAAGCCCGTTCCGCGCCCGGTCTGGGCTACGCGACGCGCTGATCGCCGAGGCGGTCCACAGCCGCGGTCGGCCAACCCTGGCGATCAGCGGCGAGTTCCTCCTCGAGGGCCTGCTGCCGTTCTTCGCCCACTACCTCGACGGGCTCGGCTTCGACCTGCGGGTCCACGGCGAGGCCGGCGGCAAGCACCTGCGCCGCGGCATCGAGGAAGGCAACGTGCCCTTCTGTGCGCCCATGCAGCTTCACCACGGTCTCATCTCGGAGATGGCTGACAGCGACGCGGACAAGCTCTTCTTGCCGATGTTGCGCAGCGTTGAGCGCGTCGCCGGCGAGAAGCACGCGGTGCTCTGTCCCATCGTCCAGTCGTCGACCGACATCTTGCGCCTCGACCTCGGTGACCGCGCCAAGGGGCGCATCGTCTCGCCTGTGATCGACATCGGCACCGACAACCTTGGCGGCGAGGCGTTCGAGGCCAGCTGCTACCGGATCGCTGAGGAGCTGGGTGTAGACCGAAAGCTGGCCGAACCGGCGTGGAAGGCTGGGCTCGACGCCCAGCGGCGCTTTGACGACGGCCGCTTCGCGCTGGGTCGCGAGGCGCTGAGCTTCTGTCGGGCACATGGGATCGTGCCGGTCGTCGTCCTGGGCCGCACCTACACGCTCTACAACAAGGTGCTGAACTCGAACGTGCCCGCCCTGCTGCGCGAGCAGGGGGCGATGGCGGTCCCGATCGACTGCTACCCTGTGGCGGATAGCGTCCCGATCTTCCACGGGATCTTCTGGGGCTACGGACAACGCAACCTGCGCGCTGCCCACCAGGTCCGTGCGACCGAGGGGGTCTACAGCATGTGGGCCAGCAACTACGCTTGCGGTCCCGACAGCTTCAGCCTGCACTTCTACAGCTACATCATGGGGGGCAAGCCGTTCGCCGTCATCGAGACCGACGGCCACTCCGGCGACGCTGGCACCAAGACGCGCATTGAGGCTTTCCTGCACTGCGTCCGTCAGGACCAGAGCCGCCACGGGGTGCCAACCGAGGATGCGCCCTCGACCGCCGACCGCCCGCCGGCTCGCCAACTGGCCAAGCACCAGATCGGCTCAACGACCCTCAAGAGCGTGCGCGAGGCTGGCGAGGTCTTGCTGATCCCGCCGATGGGAACCGGAACCGGGCCCATGGCGGCCTGCATGCGCGGGACCGGAGTGCCAGCGGAGGTGTTGCCCACCCCGGATCGAGAGGCGGTCGCCATCGGCCGACGCCACACGTCGGGCAAAGAGTGCGTGCCGATGACCATCACCCTTGGCAGCCTGCTGCAGCGGATCGAGCAGGAGACGGATCCCGACAAGCGTTTCTGTTTCTTCATGCCCAGCGCCAACGGCCCGTGTCGATTCGGCGTCTACCACATCCTCCACAAGATCGTGTTGGAGCGCCTCGGGCTCGACGAACGCGTGTCGGTCTGGTCGCCCGTCGACGACGACTACTTCGAGGGAGTCGCGGGCGGGTTCTCGACCTTGATCTTCGCGGGCCTGGTTGGTGCGGATATGTTGCTGGCCGCGCTCTACGATGTGCGGCCGGTCGAGACGACCCCCGGCGCGGCGAAGGCGCTCCACGAGCGGTACTACGCCGAGCTGCTCGCGCTGCTTGAGGCGCGGGCGGCCGGCAACGACCTCGGCGCGGGGCGCGCGCTCCTCCAGGTGGCGAACGGACGCATGTTTGGTGTCGCCGACCTCCTGAGGCGAGCGGCCCACGACTTCGCCGCTATCAAGGGCGACGCCCAGCCGCCGACCGTGCTCGTGGTGGGCGAGATCTACGTGCGCTGTGACCCGGCGGCCAACGACTTCATCGTCGACCGGCTCGAGGCGCGCGGAATGCGGGTGCGCTTTGCGCCCTTCACCGAGTGGCTCGAATACACCGACCACGCCAACCACCTCGAGGGCATCGCCCGCGGCTTCGGCGACGGCCTGACCAGCCTGGTCCAGCGCCGCATGCTCGCCCGCGCCTACACGCTCGTGGCCCGTCCGTTGGGTTGGCCGGCGCGCATCAGCATCGGCGAGACGTTGCACGCGGCCGCGGGGTATCTGCGGCCCAAGCTGATCGGCGAAGCCGTATTGACCGTAGGCGGGCCCGTCCACGAGTGGCGCGAGGGCCTCATCGACGGCGTGGTCAGCGTCGGCCCACTGGAGTGCATGCCGACGAAGATCGCCGAGGCGCAGCTCTTCCATGCGGCCGAACGCGAGGGGCTCGCCTCGCTGACGCTGCAGGTCAACGGCGACCCGATCGACCCCGAGACGCTCGAGACCTTCGCCTTCGAGGTCGAAGCGCGCCACCGCAAGCGCGAGACGGCTGCCCCGAGGCAGCTGGCCGTGGCCGGCTAGCGAGTCCAGAATCCAGCACCCGAATCGTCCCCGGCCCTTGGTCGCGGCCCGGTTCCCGGCTACCCTGCCGGCGCCGCCGGATATTTGCGCGTCCGGCTGCCAATTGGACCATGCCGACCGATTCCGATTCCGATCCCGATGTCGCTCCTGGTCTCGCTCCTGGTCTCGCTCCCGATCGCGCTCCCGGTCTCGCTCCCGGTCTCGCTCCCGGTCTCGCTCCCGGTCTCCTTCTCGACCCCGACGTCGACGCGCCCAAGCCGGCGTCGTTCGTCCCCGATGCGGGCGAAGGCGACGCGTTTGACCGCGCGTGGCGCGCGCTTAGCGTTCAGCTCGACATCATTGGAGACCGTGACGAGGCAGCGGGAACGGCAACAGACAACAGCCTCGGCCGCCACGTGACCGTCGTCAACGCCACGCTCCCCGAAGTGGCCCCCGACCGCGCCCGACCAGTCCTGGCGACCCTGCCAGCCTACGAGATCCGCACTGCGGGCGAGGAACCGGTCCAAGCAGGCGTGCCAGCGCTGGCCATCGGCCGCCTGCTGGGCGAGGGCGGCATGGGCGTCGTTCACAGCGGCACTCAGTTCAGCCTGCGCCGCGAGGTCGCCGTCAAGAGCCTGCGCCTCGACCGCCGTGATGACCGGGCGACGTCGCAGCTCTTCCGCGAGGCGCTGGTCACCGGGGCGCTCGAGCACCCCAGCATTGTGCCCATCTACGACCTGGGCCGCAGCGCCGACGACGCGCCCGTGCTGGTGATGAAGCGAATCGATGGCCGCGTGTGGTCCGACCACCTCGCCGAGCGGCCAGCGCATGACGACCGCCACGGTCGCAAGACCTGGCTCGAACAGCAGCTTCGAACGTTGATGCAGGTCTGCAACGCGGTGCACTTCGCCCACAGCCGCGGCATCGTCCACCGCGACCTCAAGCCCGACAACGTCATGATCGGCGACTTCGGCGAGGTCTATGTACTCGACTGGGGTGTCGCGGTGAGTTTGCGCGCGGAACATGGCGCGCTCTTCCCGCTCGCCCGCGACAGCAAGCAGATCGCCGGCACGCTTGCGTACATGTCGCCGGAACAGGCACGCGGTGCGGGCGAGGAGCTCTCCGAACGCACGGACGTCTACCTGCTGGGCGCCATCCTCCACGAGATCCTCGCCGGCCGTGGGCCACACGACTTCGACAACGCCCATGCGGCCTTGTTCAGCGCGTTCCGATCGGTGCCGCCAGTCTTCGAGGACGACATCCCGGAGGCGCTCGCCCAGGTCTGTCGCGATGCGATGGCACGTGAACCCGGCGATCGCCCCGAGAGCGCAGCCGTCCTGCGTCAGCTGTTGGTCGACTACCTTCAACACCGCGTCTCGTTCGAGCTGACAGCGACCGGTCGTTCGCGCCTGCGCGGGCTCGAGCAGCTGGCGGTCGAGGAGACAACCGCGCTCGACGCGGCGACCGTGGTGGACCCACACGGCGTCGACAAGGTCTTCAGCGAGTGCCGATTTGCGTTCATGCAGGCCCTGGACGTCTGGCCCGAGAACGAAGACGCCCGCGCCGGGCTCGACGAGGCGCTGGAGTGGATGGCCTGCAACGAGATCGAACACGGCAACTACCGCCAGGCCGCCCTCCTTGTGGCCGAGCTACCGTCGCCTTCCGCGAAGCTGCTCGGCAGCCTCGCCGCCCTCAAGAACGCCGAACGCGCCCGCCGGGCCGAGCTCGCCGCGCTGCGCGATCTGCAGGGCCAGCATGACGTGGATCGCGGCTGGCGGTCGCGCCGCATGTTGCTGGTTGCGCTGGCCATCGTCTGGTCGGCCCGCCCGTTCTACGAGTCCCTGCGCCGACACCTCTACGGGATCGAGCTCAGCCACGCCGAGACCCAGTTCAATGGCTACATTCTGCTCGGCATGGTGGCAGCGGCGGGATGGTTCGGCAGGCGGGGGCTGTTCCGCACGGCGATCAACCGCGGCGTCTTCACCCTCGCCGCCACCGCTGCCGTGCTGACGGTCGCTGGGCGCTATGCTGCCGATCTGGCGGGCATGAGCGTCAACGAGTCGTTGCTCAAGGACATGATCCTCTACGCGGCGATCGTCGCGGGGGGCGCAGCGCTGGCCGAACTTCGTTTGTTGTGGAGCTCCCTGCTCTATCTGATCGCCGCTATCGCCATCGCGGCGGCGCCGCAATGGAGCCACCTGACGGTTGGCCTCGCGAACCTGCTGGCGCTGGGGCTGATCGCCTGGTTGTGGCGGCCCGCGCCGGAAGCGTGATGCCGGTCGCGCTTGATGCCGGTCGGGCCTGACGCCGATCGCGCCTGAATCTACGGCATCTCGCGCTCGGGGACCGGTCCTGCGCGCCCGGACAGCTCGACGGCCTTGCGCGCCAGTGACGGCACCACCGACGGGGTACGCGCCAAGTCCTGGGCCAGGCGCAGCAGCGACCTGGGCTGGCTGAAGAACGCGACCTGCGCCCCACGGGCGAGGCGAATCGAGCGGGCCCTGGTCAGCCGGCCGCCGCCGTCGTGCGACCGCGCGCCCCAGGCAGCACCAACAAGCGGATGGAAGGGCGTGAAGTTGGCGTCGTCGAGCCCCAGTGACAACGCCAGAACCAGCGAACGTGCGCTCTCAAGCATGCCTGCCCCGGGCAGACCGACGATGAAGTATCCGCCGACGCGCATGCCGGCGCTGCGGGCTGCGCGCACCACGCGCCGCGCCAGGGTGACGCCGCAGCGACCATCGCCCGCGCCGTCACCGGGTTCGAGGTGCTCAAAGCCAAAGACAATGCGACGGCAGCCGCCCGCGGCCATGCGCGCGATCAGGTCATCGTCGACGTCGTCGGGCCGCACGCCATTGACCAGCTCCCACACCAGCGGCAGCCGGCGGTCTGCGAGCAAGCGACAGATCGCCTCAGCCCGGCCGCGGTCGGCGAGGAAGGCATCGTCCTCGATGTGGGCGCTGCGCACGCCATGCACCAGGGCGAGCTCGGCGAGCTCAGCGACGACCTGGTCTGGGGTTCGGCCGTCGAAGCCCTCGGGGCGACGGGCGGGAACACTGCAAAACGGGCAGCGGCGGTGACATCCACGGCTGGTGGTGACCATCGCGTAGGGCGCCTGGACGGGGCGCATGGCGTGGCCATAGCGGCCCGGGGCGAAGACCGACCGGTCCGGCTGGGGCAGGCCAGCGAGGGCGACCCGCGGTGCGGGGGGGGCGGCG
>CALGHC010000773.1 GCA_937915965.1 uncultured Myxococcales bacterium | reverse complement strand
GGTAGAGACCGTCACTCGACAGCGTGAATCCTTGCTGAGGGGCACCCACCCGTGCTGCACCCGAGCCCCGACGCCCTGCTATCCCGCGGCCCAGCGCGACTCAAAGCCACCTTCGATGCCCGACGCGAATCTCGCCGACCAGGTGGCAAGGCGACCGACAAGCAGCACGACAAGGACAGCGTCCAGCGCCCGATAGATCGCCCGTGCAAGTGGTGCGTCTGCCCTCGTGGAGCCTCAGAGCCCGCCCCCTGACCCGCCGAGCGAGGAGAAGAAGATGAAGCACACCCGACCCCGCAGCCGCGCTCTGCGCATTGCCCCATTGGCGGCCGCCGTGGTCGCCCTCTCCGGTAGCCTCGACGCTGCACCTCGGGCTGGCGCCATCAGCGGCGCGGTGGCCGATGCCGAGGACGGAAAGCCAATTGCGGGTGCGCTCATCCGACTCGTTGGCGGTCAAGCGAGCGCAACCAGCGACGCAGCGGGACGCTTCCGTCTCGCGCCAGTCCCCGCAGGCAAGCGCGCCGTGATCTGCACCGCCGCCGGATTTCAGACCAGCAGGGCGAAGGGCATCCGGGTCGGACCGGGTGCGGAGGCGGTCATCCGCCTGTCCATGCGCAAGCGCGCTGGCGCCGACAAGGGCGTTGCCGAGGCTGCCGGCAAGAGCGCCGGCAAGAGCGCCGACAAGAGCCTCGGCAAGAGCGCCGGCAAGAGCGCCGACAAAGACTCCGAGGCTGCCGACAGATCGCGAGCTGGAGCCCGCACGGCGCCCAGGCCCAGGAGGCACGCGAGAAAGATGAAGCAGGCAACCGTCAGCCTCGGCATCGCGGGCTCAATGTCCTCGGGTCACGGGGGCTACGGAGCTGGCTCGGCCGCGGTCAGAATGCACGCCTACGCGGCGGCGCCTTCGCCCCGCCCGGCAGCCGAGTCCAGGCCGCCGACCGATCGCGAGGGATACGACCCGTCGGAGGACAACGAGTTCCGATCGCCGCGCGACAAGCCGTTGTCGACCTTTGCGATCGACGTCGACACGGCCAGCTACGCCAACGTCCGCCGCTTCATTGAGCGCGAGGGCCGCCTGCCACCTGCCGACGCCGTGCGCATCGAGGAGATGATCAACTACTTCCACTACGACTACCCGGATCCAGCGGGACCGCATCCTTTCGCGGTCTATGCCGAGGTCTCGACGGCGCCGTGGCAGCCGAGCCATCGACTGGTCCACATCGGCGTGCAGGCGAAGCGCGTGGCGACCCAGGACCTTCCGGCCAACAACCTGACCCTTCTGATCGACGTCTCCGGCTCGATGTCGAATCCCGACAAGCTGCCGCTGCTCAAGCGAGCCCTCGCCCTGTTGGTACACGAGCTGCGCAGCCAGGACCGGGTCGCGATCGTCGTCTACGCGGGCGCCGCTGGCCTCGTGCTGCCGCCAACGACCGGCGACGACAAAGCGACCATTCTCGGCGCGCTCGAGCGGCTGCAGGCGGGCGGCTCAACTGCGGGCGGTCAGGGCATCCAGCTCGCCTACGAGGTCGCCGCGCGCAGCATGATGAAGCATGGCAACAACCGCGTGATCCTCGCGACCGACGGCGACTTCAACGTCGGCGCATCAAGCGACGGCGAACTGGTTCGAATCATCGAGGAGAAACGCAAGGGCGGCATCTTCCTCACGGTGCTCGGCTTCGGCACGGGCAACTACCAGGACGCCAAGATGCAGAAGCTTGCCGACAAAGGCAACGGCAACCACGCCTACATCGACTCGATCCTGGAGGCCCGGAAGGTGCTGGTGACCGAGATGGGTGGCACGTTGGTGACCGTCGCAAAGGACGTCAAGGTCCAGGTCGAGTTCAACCCCGCGCTGGTCAAGGGCTGGCGCCTCATCGGCTACATCAACCGCAAGCTCGCCGATCGCGACTTCAACGACGACAAGAAGGACGCGGGCGAGCTCGGCGCAGGCCACTCGGTCACGGTCCTCTACGAGGTCATCCCCGCCGGCAGCGCCGAAGCGGTTGGTGGCGTGGACCCGTTGAAGTACCAGCAAGGAAAGTACCAGCAAGGGAAAAACCAGCAAGGGAAAAACCAGCAAGGGAAAAACCAGCAAGGGAAGAACCAGCAAGGTGGGCCCAGCGAGGCGGCGACGAGCGGTGAGTTGATGACCGTCAAGCTGCGCTACAAGCAACCCAACGGCGACAAGAGCATCCTGCTGAGCGAGGCGGTAGGCGACCGCCACGTCGACCTCGACGCGACCTCTGCCGACTACCGCTTCGCTGCCGCCGTCGCCGGCTTTGGGATGCTGCTGCGCGACTCGAAGCACAAGGGCACGGCGAGCTGGCAGGCCATCGCCGCGCTGGCCCGAGGCGCCATTGGAGCCGATGCGGACTCGCTGCGCTATGACCTGGTCAAGCTCCTCGACAAGGCGTCGTTGCTGGCACGAACGGGCGGTTGATCGGACCGTTGGTCGGAGCGTTGGTCGGACCGCTGGTCGGACCGCTAATCGGCAGCGTGGTCGGACAACTGGTCGGGCCGTGCCTCGGCTGACTCATCTCCATCGTCGCCGACCCACAATGGCAGACGCAGCGCGATCAGCGCGCCGCCCAGGGTCGACCGACCGGCGTCTATGCTGCCGCCAGCGGCCTCGACGACCGAGCGGCAGATCGACAGGCCGAGACCGGTACCGCCACCCTTGCTCGAGACGAAGGGATCGAACAGCCGGATCAGCATTCGGTCGGGGATCCCTGGGCCGTTGTCCTCGACGCTCACCCATACCGCGCCGCCGTCGCCACGCACGCGGACTCGCGCGTGCAGCAGCTCGCCGCCGCCCGCAGCGGAGTGTGCCTCGACCGCATTGAGAATCAGATTGACCACGACCTGCATGAGCCGCTCGCGGTGAATGATCACCCGACCCAAGCCATCTTCGCTGTGAACCTCGACGACGCCGGCGACGGACCAACGCGAACGGGTCAACTGAATCGCGTCGTCAACGGCGTCGGCGGCGAAACAATGGTCGTCGCGGCGATCGTGGGAGCGCATGGCCGTGGCAATCTCTGCCAGTCGGCGCTCGATGCGGTCGAGCGCTTCGATGGCGTCGGCCACCGGCTCCGCCTCGGTAGCTGCGAGATCGGGCCGGACCATCTCGAGGTTGCTGCGAGCGGCACAGGTCAGATTGATGAGGTCACGCCACAAGGAAGAGGTGAGATCGCCGAGGACGGCGCGGTGCTCGGCATGAACCAGTCGCTGGAGCTGGTTCGCGCGCTCCTCGGAGAGCTGCAGAGCGTGCTCGGCCTCAACGCGACCACGTTCGGCGGCCATCTCGCGGGCCCACAGCAGGTGAACTCGGCGAGCGCCGACCGCGGCGAGCAGGCCCGAAAAGACAAACGCGGCCTGCCAGATCAGAGCCACGACCGGCGCCAACTCGGACGCCCCAACGACGATCAGGCCGGCGGCGACAGCCGCGAGGGCGGTCGCGTAGATAGGGACCAGATCGTCAGAAGCGAGGAGAGAAGCGAGGAACGGAAAGGTCAGCAACCAGGCAAAGTCAGGACTCGCCGTTGCGCCGGTCTCCAGGGAGATCACTGCCATGATCGCGACGGAGCCCAGGCCCGCCGCGATCGCGGCCGTTCGAACCAGCGAGGCCGGACCCCAACGGGTCAGCGCACCAGCGCTCACCATCAGCACGGCCCAGGCGACCCGCAGGAGGACCAGCCGCGCGCCGTGATCGTGCCCGAGCGCCTCGTGAAGCATCGGGCCAGTGGGCGCGAACAACGCGACGACGAGGCCGGTAATCAGCAGGCCGCGGGAGCGCTCAAGGCGATTGACGGGCGGCGCTACGGACACGATGAGGCATCCCGATGGGCGGCAGTGAAGTCGTCGCGATGTGCCCTGGGCTGGCAGCCCCGCGAAATCGACGGCGCGATCGCTGGCGACCACGAGATGGCCACAAGTGGAGGTAAGCGCCTGAGCAGCCCACTGCAACCCCAACGAGGTTGCCTGACGGTGTGAATCTGTGTGGCTTGCACCGGCGTGCCTGGAGGTCGAGCCTATGTGGCTTGCACCGGCGTGCCTAGAGGTCGAGCTCGTCGACCTCTTCAGCGCGCGACATGATGAAGTCGTAGCGCACCGACGAGTCGCGGCCCATCAGGCCGCTAATCGACTTCTCGACGTCGATCAGGGCTGCGGCCGGGATCACGACACGCTCAAGGCGGCGACGCTGTGGGTCGAGGGTCGTCTCGAAGAGCGTCTTGGGCATCATCTCGCCCAGACCCTTGAATCGAGTAATCGTCGGCTGTGCTTTGCCGCCCTTGCGCTTCTGCGCCCGCGCGATGATGCGCTCCCTCTCGCGCTCGTCGGCCGCCCAGAAGGTCTCCTTGCCGATATCGACCCGGTAGAGCGGCGGCCGCGCGATGTAGACCCGGCCATCTTCGATCAGCGGCTTGAGGTAGCGGTAGAAATACGTCAACAGCAGCGTCGCGATGTGATGGCCGTCACTGTCCGCGTCCATCAGCAAAATCACCCGGCCGTACCGCAATCCGTTGATATCGAAGTCCTTTCCCATGCCGCAGCCGAGAGCCTGGGCGATGTCGGCGAGCTCCTTGTTGCCCCCGACCTTCTTGTCACCGGCCTGCTCGACGTTGAGCACCTTGCCGCGCAGGGGCAGGATCGCCTGCGTGCGCCGATCGCGGCCCTGCTTGGCTGAACCGCCGGCGCTGTCCCCCTCGACGAGGAAGAGCTCGCACTCGTCGGGGTTGGTCGACGAGCAGTCGGCCAGCTTGCCGGGCAGGTTGAGACGGTGGCTGAGAGTCTTCTTGCGCCGGACCTGCTGGGCTGCCGAACGGCTCGCGGCGCGCGCCCGGGCGGCCTGGATGATGCGCATCGCCACGGCGTTGCCGGTGGTCGGATGCTGGTGCATGTGCAGCTCGACCTGCTTGCGCGCCAGTGCCGTCACGATGGAGCGCATCTCCGGATTGTTGAGGCGGTCCTTGGTCTGGCCCTGAAACTGCGGCTCGGCGAGAAAGACGCTGCAGACGGCGACTAGACCCTCCCGGATGTCGGTGCGCTTGACGTCGACGCCGCGCGGGATCGCGTCATGTGCCTCCAGCCAGTTCATCA
>CALGHC010000772.1 GCA_937915965.1 uncultured Myxococcales bacterium | reverse complement strand
TGGTCTGGCCCGATCCCAGCGAGTACGACAGCCCGCTGTACTTGCTGCTGCGATACGCGACGCTCTCTGGCGAAGATCAGCACGGCCTCGGTCTGGAGATCGAGGTCTGGCACATCGGTGCGGGTACCGTCGAGTTCGCCATCGAGCATCAGGTCACGACTTATCAGGATCCCGCGACCCAGGACACCGGCATGCTGGCTGCGCTCTCCGGCCCACCCGACCTCGCCGGCGCCGGATTCTACGCCGCAGGTGAGCACCGCCACTTTGACGCACCGGCGTTGGTCGACGCCGATCCCGAGGAGCGCAGCGCGGCGGGCCGGCCCGATTGGCTGGCGACGGGATCGCGGTACTTCCTGCTCGCGGCTCTGCCCAAAGATGGCTTCAGCCCGCGCAGCTCTGTGCGCATAGCGGCCCTGGGCAACGGTGTCGTCGAGGCGATCGTACGCTCCCAGGGCGAGGCGTTGGCCGATGCCAGCGGCGCTTGCGTGCCCACTTGGTACGCTCGCCATTGGGGCGGCGAGACCTGCGACGCCGACTTTGGTCAACTGGGCCTCGCCCAACCCATCGCCGCTGCGATCCCCGGCCCGTTCATCGAGGGAGCTCGCATCACGGCAAAGGGAAAAGGCTTGGACCGGGCCACCGTCGACGCGGCCATCGACCGAATCCGCAAGCGGCAGGTCAAGCAATACAACCTGCAGATCTTCACCGGCCCCAAAGACATCGATGTGCTCGTTCACACCGGCGTCGCGCTCGATGAGGCGATCGATTTTGGCTGGTTTGGATTCATCGGGCGGCCGCTGCTGTTGGTGCTGAAGTTCGCTCAGGGCGCGACCGGCTCGTGGCCTGTGGCAATCGTTCTTCTGACGATGTTGGTCAAGGCCATTTTGTGGCCGATCACCGGCAAGAGCATGAAGAGCATGCGCAAGATGCAGCAGCTCAAGCCGGAGATCGATCGGCTCAAGAAGCGCCTCGAGGAGGAAGCGCAGCGCAAGGGCGAAGAGAAGGCCGACCCGCAGGAGCTGAACAAGGCGACCTTCGCTCTGTACAAGCAGCACGGCGCCAACCCTCTGGGTGGCTGCCTGCCCATGTTCGTCCAGATGCCCGTCTACATCGCGCTGTACCGGACGATCTACTCGTCAGTCGAACTCTATAACCAACCGCTCTTTGGTTGGATCGGCGACCTGACGCAGAAGGACCCCTACTATGTCCTGCCGGTCGCCTTGGGTGCCGTTATGTTCCTGCAGCAGAAGCTCACGCCTGCCGCAGGGGGCGACCCGACGCAGCGCAAGATCATGATGTTCATGCCGGTCATCTTCAGCGTCATGTTGATGGGTCTACCCAGCGGTCTGACCTTCTACATCTTCGTCAATACGGTGCTGAGCGTGGCGCAGACGTTGTGGTTCAATCGCCGGGACGCCGCGGAAGTGGCACGCACCTGATCAGTCGCGTCGTAGCGACGTGGCCCGAGGAGAAGGAAATGGTCGAGGAGCAGCAGGACGAGGTCGTGGACACCTCCGGCGAAGCGGTCGGCGAAGCGGTCGGCGAAGCGGGCGGCGAAGCGGTCGGCGAAGCGGGCGGCAGCGAAGCCGGAGCGCGCAATGACGGCGCGGACGGCAGCGAAGCCGGAGCGCGCAACGAAGGCGACGCTGGCGACACCGACAACGAGCAGGCGGGCCACGATCGGGTCTTTGTCCCACTTGATGAGAAGGCCAATCGCGGCGTCGAAGTCGCCGGTCGCATCCTCACTTTGCTCGGCACCCGCGGCGCCACCGTCGAGAGCGTCGTCGATGACGAGCAGATCCTGTTGCGTATCGGAGACTTCGAGCCGGGAACAGGCCACCATCTGGACAACCGAGCCGTTGAGTCGCTGCAGTTCGTCCTCAACAAAGCGGTCAACCGGAACGCGGACAAGCGCACGCGAGTCAACGTCGAGGCCCCTGGCTTCAAGGGGCGCCGCACCGACGGCCTTGAGAAGGTCGCCTCATCCGTCGCACAGAAAGTTCAGCAGCTGCGTAGACCTCTGACCATCGGTCCGATGTCGGCCAATGACCTTCGCACTTTCGGCCACCAGATCGGTCGTCAAGGTGGCGTCGAAGTCAAGGCGGACGAGGCCGACGACCGACGCCTCGTCGTCAGTCCAGCACCCGGGCGCAGCAGCCGCGCCAAGCCTCGCCCTGGCAAGGCGGGCCGCGGCCGCAACCGCAGGCGTGGCTGACCGTCCACGAGGGCAGCCGCCTGGTGCTCGCTGAGGTTCAGCGCCTGGTGCTCGCTGAGGTTCGGTGCTTGGTGCTCGCTGAGGTTCAGCGCTTGGTGAGCTCGTCAAGGTAGCGCTTGAGATCGTCGACCAACGCGGACATGTCTTTGCCAAACCGCTGGTCTTCGTGGCCCCAGAAGATGAGGGCCTGCTCTCGATCAAACAGCACCTTGCTGTGGGCCTCTTCGGCCTTCTCGTCCGCGCGAGGATCAGCGCCGGCCGCAGCCAGGGCCCGCTGGGCCTTCGCTTCTTCGCGGGTCACCGTCGTCAGCCTCTCGACCAGCTTGGCTGTGCTGTCGGCGTAGTTTTCCAGGACGTTGCGGAGGGTGATGTGGATCTCGGCGAGGCGCCGGACGTCCGGGGTCGGATGCTGGTTTGCCAACCGGGTCAACTCCTGGACCTGCGGCAGGAGGTCGGCCTCAAACAGCTCCAGCATCTTGTCGGGTTCGGTGAGGTTGAACAGCTCCTCACGCGTGTGATTCATCTTGTTGAGCGCGGGTCGAGCATTCTCCAAGAAGAGCTTGTAGTGCTTCACCGCGTCGAGGTCGGGGTTGCCGCACGCCGAGGCAGAGAACACCGCAAGCAGCGCCACAATCACGAGCGCCGCGCTGGGCCGTTGTCGGGCTCCAGACGTTGCCGGCACCGTTCGTGCCTTGTGTGGGATGTGAGGCTGTGGAATATGCATCGCTGCGCTCTCCCCGCATGACGGGGGCGGAGATTACTCGACCAACGCGCGGGTGTCGACACGGTGGCCGGACCGTTTGCAAATGCCCTCGAGATCGCCACGATTCGCCCCGAACGGGCCGTCTCTCGGTCGTCCGTCGCGCCGAAGAGGAGGACCATGGCCGTCCCGCCGATCGCTCCACAAGGAATGCACCATGTCGCCATCCAATGCAGGGACCTGGTGGTCATGGAACGCTTCTATGCCCGCGTTCTGCGGTTGCGGGTGGTGCGTCGCTGGCCAGCGCAGCCTGACGATCCCCTCGGCGGCGACCGCAGCGTCTGGTTCGCGCTGGGCACGGGCGTCCTGGCTCTGGAGCGCTGCACGGGAGATGTCGAGGCGCTCCCCTGGCAGAGCGATCGGCCGGGGATGCATCTGCTCGCCTTGTCGATCTTCCGGCACGGACGAGAGGTCTGGCGATCATACCTCGCCGAACAGGGCGTCGAGGTCGTCTACGCGAGCCCGTGGACCTTGTACGTGCGCGACCCGGAGGGCAACCGGATCGGCTTGTCGCACTTTCCCGATGCGGTCCCCGCAGAGTCGCCTGGCGAGTAAGTTGGCGGTCATCGGGGCAAGAAGAGCGCGACCGCCAGCAACACGCCCTCACCTTTCTTCGTTTTCATGCGTCTGTTGGTAGCGGCTCGAGTCGGTCCGAGTCGGCCCGAGTCGGACCGGCCGGGACCCGGCGCGGCCTCGCCCGGCATGGTCCCGTGGCTACGCTGCGGTCGAGGGACCGTAGATTGAGGGTTGGCGGATAGCGTGGTGGCCGTTGGCCTTGGCGAGGTCGGAGGGCGCGGCTTGTCGCAGCAAGCTCGCCGGCCTATCATACCCGACCGCACGGCCTGGGGGCCTGTCAGCAGCATAGAAGGGGTCAGAACCCATGACGGAAAACCGCCTTGCGCAACGATTCTCGGTGCAGTCCACCATCGAGGAGAGCAAGATCGGCCAGCTCATGCTGGCTCAAGACGACGAAACCGGCCGCCTCGCCCTGGTGCTCGTGCTCGCACCCGGCACCATCCAGGATGACGCGACTCTTCAAGCGATCGTCGATGAGAACGGCAAGCTCGCAGACTGTGCCGACGCGCTGCTGACCTACGCATGGGGTCGCAGCGACGACTGCACCTGGTTGGCGACCGAGGCCGTCGACGGTCCGCCGCTCGGCGAGCTGCTCAAGCGACGCATTGGCAACGACGTGCTGGCCATCGCGGCGGTTGCCCTGCCGTTGGGTCGCGCTGTCGCCGCGGCCAGCGCCCTGGAAATCCAGCATCTCGATATCCGGCCGACCCGGATTCAACTCGACGGCGAGAAGGCCGCCGAATCGACCGCGCGGCTTTTCGGCTTCGGTTGGTGGCGCCTGCTGCCGGCCTACGAGACAAGCCTCGCCGCCGACGCAGCCTTCTATGGCACGCCCGAGTTCATGGCGGCCGAGATGTGCAAAGGCGGAGTCGGCAGCATCGCGTCGGACATCTACTCGGCCGCGATGGTCGTCTACGCCCTCGCCGCGGGGAAGCCGGCATTCCGCTCGACTCAGCCGCTGATGACGTTGAAGCGACAGGCCATTGAGAAGCCACTGCGGCTCGATCTGGTCAAGCCTGCCCTCAAAGGCGTCAAGGATCTGCAGGCGCTTCTCGGCCCCGCGCTGGAGAAGGATCCGACCAAACGCCCCGACGCGACACAGTGGGCCGCAACGATCAACGAGTTTGCGACAAAGTGGGCCGCGGACGTGGCCGGCATCGCGCCCGTGCTGCTTGAAGGCCGAACCGCTCTGGATGGCGGCTGGACCTCTGATGCGGGCTCGCGGCTGGCCGTCGACGCGACACTGAAGATGCCCGTCGCCCATCTCGACGCGGCGATCCGCGCCCATGCCGCAGACCAGGACTTCATCGCGCCTGACGAGACCGCGACACTCAAGCTGCCATCGGCGGTGCCGACGGCAGACGCCGGAGCGTCGCTCGCCGTCGAGCCGCAACCAGCCAAAGAAGACCTTGCAGTTCAGGCTGTTGCGGCAGCCGAGGCTCGGGCCTCAGAGGACCGCGCTGTCGCCGCCGGCGAGGAAGCAAGACGCGCGGCCGATGCGGCGAGGGCGGCACAAGAGGCCAAGGCCGCGGAGGCCGCTCAGCGGGCC
>CALGHC010000771.1 GCA_937915965.1 uncultured Myxococcales bacterium | reverse complement strand
TGGCATCAGACCGACGTGACAGCGACCGCGCTGGTGGTCGACTCGAAGGGCACGCCCGCTCTTGGCGGCCCCGATGGACGTCTGGTCTGGGGCAACCTCAGCCACCGCTTCGACACACCGATCCGGGCGCTGGCGCTGCGCGGCGACGCGCTCGCCGTGCTCACCGCCGACAAGGGCTGGCTGGTGGCCGACGGTCAGGTCCACGAGGACGTCAGCCTCGACGACGCTACCGCGCTGCTGCCCGACGGACTCGCCATCGACGCGCCGCCGCTCGCCCACCTGCAGATCAACGCCGCGCTGCGCTGGCATCACCGCGAGGTGCTCGCGACCGACGAGGGCGTCTTCACGCGTCACGGCCCGACCTGGGAGGCGCTCATCCCTTCGCTGATGCCCTGCGGGGACCGCATCGCCGCGCTCGCGGTCTTCGCGGACGCGCTGTGGGCGGGCAGCTTCGACCGTGGCCTCTGTCGCTTTGCCGAGGGGCGCTGGCAGCGCTTTGCCGGGCCCGGATTCCTGCCCTCGGACATGATCAACGACCTCGCGACAGACGGGGACCATCTCTATGTCGCGACGATCGGCGGCCTCGCGGTGGTCGACCGGGGCTTGGCCTTCGACCAGTACACCGTCGCCAGATGCCGGAAAGACCTCAGCGCGCCCTGCCCCTACCACGAGTCCGTGACCGGAGTCGCGGTCGACTCGCGCAGCGGCCGCGTGTGGAT
Source organism: uncultured Myxococcales bacterium (assembly GCA_937915965.1). Classification (GTDB taxonomy): domain Bacteria; phylum Myxococcota_A; class UBA9042; order UBA9042; family UBA9042; genus CALGHC01. The sequence continues at coordinate 3,058 of CALGHC010000771.1, read as the reverse complement.
GAGCGACACCGGGGTCGTCCACCGGCTCGACAAGAAGAAATGGCGGCGCTGGTACCGCAAGGCTGGTCTGACCTCGTCGCACCTCACCCGGATCGCCGTTCATCGTGGCAAGGTCGCGGTCGGGAGCGCCGATCAGGGCCTCTTTGTGCGCGGAAGGCGCGGCCGCTTTGAGCGGATCGACGCCGACAGCGGCTTGTCGTCGAATTGGCTGACCGATGTCGCCTGGAGCCGCAAGGGCGCGCTCTGGGTCGCCACCTGTACCAGCGGCGTCGCCCGCCTGGTCGATGGCAATTGGCGGACCTGGCGCAGCAGTGACGGCCTGCCCGACGACTACACCCTCGCGGTGCAGCCCGACGGCGGGCGCACCTGGGTGGGCACCCTCCGGGGGCTGGCCCTGATCGACGACAGCGGCGTGCGGGTGATCGACGCAGCTGGGGGCTTGGGTGGCGACGAGGTCCACGACATTGTCATCTGGAAGGGTGCCGCATGGGTGGCCACCGACGGCGGCATCTCCGTCGTGAGCGTGGCGCGCCGATCCGCGCGCGGCGATGGGCTCCGCCCGCAGCGCCTCGCCGGCGACGTCGCTGCTGGTCTCCGCTGAGCCGAGAGCGGCCGTCGACCGCGGCGCGCACATGCGGCACCATGGGGCGGTCGTGTTCGCTGACGCCCCGAGTTCCGCTTCGCGCCACCGCTCGTGCTGCCCTCCCCTGGATCTCACGTAGAGGCGTTTGATGTCGCCATCCGCCGCCACCGACCCCGCCGACGACCTCGCCACCGGCCGCGCTACCGATCGCGCTACCGTCGTTGAGCTCCTTGAGGATCTGCAGCACGACCTGGGCAAATACCTGACCCTGGCGCTGCGACTGTTGCCGATCGATGCCGACGTCGAGGCGCTACGGGCGGCGGCGACGTCGGCGCTGTTGGTGACGCGTGGTGGTGGTGCGGCCGGCGTGTCGGCCGAGGCGCTGTGGCAGCACTTCGTCGCGACCGCGCCGGCTGTGTGGCGCTCCGCTGCCGGTGGCGACGACCTCGCCGAGGTGGTCGCCCGTGCCCTTGCCTGGCGAGGCCGGCTCGCGACCCTTGAGGTGGCCGACCGGGCCCCGCTCGAGGCAGACCTGGGTGCGGTCGCCACTGCAATCCGTGCGCTGCGTGAGGAGATCGACGATGAAGCGTGAGCGACGCCCCCGACTGCTGGTGATCGATGACGGCGAGACCTACGCGCAAGCTGTCGCCGATCAAATGCCCGAGTTTTTTCGAGTTGACCCCGGCAAGCATGGGTCCAAGGGCCGCATCGGTGACGGTCCGGCGGCGATCGACTACCTGGCGCGTCATGCCGGCGAGGTTGACGTCGTCCTGCTCGATGTGCACTTCGATGTGGCGGTCGCTCGCTTGTTGCCGCTCGACGATGCGGCTCCCGTCGCGGCTCTCGCCGATGACCCGCGCGCCGTGCGCCGGCTGCGCCGCCACCAGGGGATCGCCATCCTGCGGGCGCTGCGGCGGCGCTGGCCGGCGCTGCCGGTCGTCTTGCTGACCGCGCTGGAGGACCTGTCGCTGGTCGACGCTGCGCACGACGTCTCGGCCGGCACGATGACCTGGTTCTCCGGTCCCAGCGACCTCGACACCCTGCGGATCCGGATCCACGGCGCCCTCCAGGAGGCGGCGCTGGCGCTTGAGGAAGACGGGATCCTGTGGGGGCGCGACCCGGCCACCCGGACGCTGAGGCGACGCCTGGCCCTGCTCTCGCGCGGGACCATGCCGGTGATTCTGGAGGGCGAAACGGGCACGGGGAAATCACACCTTGCACGTCACTTCATCCATCGCAATAGCGGGAGATCGGGGCCATTCTTGTCCGTGGATGTGACCACGGTTCCCGCCGAGCTCGTGCCCGCCCTGCTCTTCGGTTCGTTGCGCGGCAGCTACACGGGCGCGACCACCGATCGCAAAGGGGCCTTCGAGGCAGCCCACCAGGGCACGCTCTTCATCGACGAGGTCCAGAACATCCCGCCCGAAGTCCAAAAGCAGCTGCTGAGCGTCCTGCAGGAGGGGCGCGTGCGGCCGATCGGCGCCACCCGCGATCTGCCGGTCGACGTCAAGGTCGTGGTCGCCGCCAACGAGTCCCTCGCCCACGCGGTCGCCGCCGGTCGCTTTCGGCGCGACCTGTACATGCGCCTGTCTCCGGCATCGCGGATCCGCCTGGTGCCGCTGCGCGAGCGCCTCGATGACCTGCCATTCTTCTTGAGGCGAATGGCGGCGCAGGCGCTCGATCGGCCGGACATTGCCGAGCTGGCGGCCATCGTCGCGACGGCGGTGGGTCTCGACGCCGGCGCCGCCATTGCGCTGGTGATCGGTCCCGGAGCGGGCGCCACCGCCGCGGCCGACGTGCTCGAACTGGCGTTGCCGACCGCAGCCTGGAAGGCCCTCGCCGCTCACCGCTGGGACGGCAACATGCGCGAGCTGGAGATGGTGGTCGCCAACCTGGTTGGCCTGACCCTCTTTGCCGCCGCCGACGCGGTGCGCAGCGGAATGCAGCTCTCGTCGACGCGGCTGCAGATCGACGCGGCGCTGATCGCCGAGCTGCTCGGCGCGACGGCGATCGACGCGGCCGACGGCGACGACGCGACGAGCCCGGCTTCGGCCGACGCCACGGTCGGCGAGCGCGCGACCGATGCGCCCTACGCCGTCGACGTCGAGGCATCGCACAGTCTCAACAGCGTCATGGTGGGTGTCGAGCGGCAGGTCTACGCTGCGCTCTTCGAGCGCACGGCTGGCGACTTCGAACGCATGGCGGTCTGCCTGCTTGGCGACGGCGAGCGGTCCCGCGCGGTGCGGCAGCGCTTCAACCAGCTGGGGCTGAGCGCCCGGGAGCTGCGCCGCGATGAACGCTAGGGCGCTGAACGACCGCGTGTCGATGCCAGTACGGCCGTGGCCGTATTCGTTGAGGTCGCCGGTGTCGCCGGTGTCGCCGGTGTCGCCGGTGTCGTCCGCGTCGTCCGTGTCGTCCGCGTCGTCCGTGTCGTCCGTGTCGTCCGTGTCGTCCGTGTCGTCCGTGTCGTCCGTG
>CALGHC010000770.1 GCA_937915965.1 uncultured Myxococcales bacterium | reverse complement strand
CCAGGGCGAGAGTGGCGAGGGCCAGACCATGCGCGCGCTCGGGCGCGATTCGATACAACAAGGGACGATTCCAGGCGTACATCCTCGCCTCCGCTCGATTTCGTGCCGTCGCTAGCGGCGTCGATCTCCATCGGCGTCGCTCGAAGCGGCGAGAAACGCGCGAACCGCGTCGATCTGGTCGGCAGCCACCCGCCCGGTGTTCTGCCAGTGATCAAGCATGTCGCCCAGGCGCAGCGCCGCGTGCAGACGCTTGCCCTGCGCCGCCATGGCCTCTGCCGCGCCGCTCTGCCGATCGACGACGACGACCACGTCCTCGACCCGCAACCCGACGGCCTCGAGCTGCGTGAACGCCTCAAGCTTCGACAGCCCGGTCGTGGCGAGGTCGTCGACGACTACGACGCGCTCGCCGACCTCGAAGGGGCCCTCGATGGCCGCGCCGGTTCCGTATGCCTTCCGTTCCTTGCGCGGGTAGATGAGCGGACGGCGCGTGCGCAGCGCCACCGCGGTACCGATCGGCAAAGCGGCGTACGGCAGCGCGGCGATCCGATCCCACGCGAGAGGAGCGAGCAGCGCGGCGAGGACGACCGCGACGTGGTCAAGTAGATCTGGGAAACCGGCCAGACGACGCATGTCGATATAGATTGGTGAAACCAGGCCGGATTTCAGAACAAAACTTCCGAAGCGCACGCAGCCCGTCTCGAGCAGGGCGTCGGCAAGCGCCAGGGCCGCGGCGCCCGCCGGCGCGGCCCCCTCGTGGCGATCAGTCGACTCGCCGGCCGGATCGCCGACAAGCCTGTTTCGCCGTTCGTCGCGCACGCGGCGGATCGCGTCGCGCAGCTCGAACGCGGCGGCGGCAGGGGAAGCAGCGCGAGCGATCGAGCGCGAGGCGTTGACGATCAGACCGAGGCCATCGTCTCGCAGGCCGGCCGCCACCGCCGCCGAGAGGGACGCACCCTGTGCGCCGACCCCGGGCGCGAGCAGCCACGCGTGCGGCGCAAGGGCGCGCACCTTGGCGAGGATCTCTGGTCGAGTCGCGCCCACGACGAGGCCCACGTTGTCGTGCGCGCTGGCTCCCAGCGCGAGCCGTGCGACAGCGGCGTAGAGCGGTTCGCCGTCGGTACCGATGCGTTCTTGCAGCGCCGCAGCGCCGTCGTTGGATGTCCGACACAGCACAAAGGCGGCGCGCCGCGGATCGGCGACAAAGGGCGCGATGGTGTCAGCGCCCAGATAGGGGCTGAGGGTGACAGCACCGGCGCCAAGGCGCTCAAAGGCAGCTTCGGCGTAGGCGGCAGCGGTCGAGGCGATGTCCCCGCGCTTGGCGTCGAGGATCACCGGAATCTCATCAGGAATGGAGGCGATCAGCTCGGCGAGGGCGTCGAAACCCGCGCCACCGTGGCGCTCGAAGAACGCAGTGTTGGGCTTGTAGCAGAGCGCGCTGTCGACGGTGGCGGCGACGACGCGCTGGCACGCCTCGCGCGCCGCGGTGGGGCTGTCGACGTCGAGATCGGCTGGGTGCGGGTCGAGCCCAATGCAGACCAGGCTGTCGATTGATCGAGCGCGGCGGTCGAGACGGTTGAAGAATGTCACACGCCCCCCTGTTGTCGCCGCGCCGCTTCTTGTCGTCGCCGCGCCGCTTCCTGTCGTCGCCGCGCCGCTTCCTGTTGTCGCCGCGCCGCTTCTCATCGTCGCTGCGCTGCGCTCGGCCCTTTCTGCGTTGTGCCCTTTCCTGCCCGGGTCCGAGCGCACCCAATGGGCCCGCTGCTGACCGGGAGCGGGCGCATCAAGCCTTGCCCAGCACCATCGCCAACAGCGCCATGCGCACGTACAAGCCGTACTCCATCTGGCGGAAATAGGCTGCCCGCGGGTCGACATCGACCTCCATGTGGATCTCACCAACCCGGGGGAACGGATGCATCAGCACCATGTGCTCGGGTGCCGCCGCCATGGTCGCCGCGTCGATCACGTAGGCGCCGCGGACCCGTTCGTAGTCGTCGAGGTTCTCAAAGCGTTCCTTCTGGACCCGGGTGACGTACAACACGTCGGTATCGCCGAGAACCTCCTCAAGTTGCTCGCATTCAACGACCTCAACACCGCGCGCGATGAGCTCGCTGAGCAGAGGTGGCGGCAGGCGCAGTATCTTCGGTGATACCAGACGCAGCCGCACGTCCCACAGGGACAGCAGCCGGGCGAGTGAGTGGACGGTCCGACCGTAGCGAAGGTCGCCGAGGAGCGTAACGGTCAGCCCATCGACATGCCCGACCTCCTCGACGATCGTGAACAGATCGAGCAAGGCCTGGGTGGGGTGCTCGCCGACGCCGTCACCGGCGTTGATGATCGGTTTGCGCGCGTACTCTGCCGCGAGCGCCGCTGATCCCACCTCTGGGTGGCGCAGGACGATGACGTCCGCGTAGCACTCCAGGGTGCGCACGGTGTCGGGGAGCGACTCGCCCTTGGCGACCGACGAGTAGTGCACCTCGCTGATCGGGATCACGCTGCCGCCCAACCGTTCCATCGCGGCGGTGAACGACGCTGAGGTCCTTGTCGACGGCTCGTAGAAGAGGCTGGCGAGAATCTTGCCCTTAAGCAGGTCGAAGGAGCCAACGCGCGCGACCATCTCCCTCATCTCATGCGCGACGCCGAAGACGTAGCGCAGGTCGACCTTGTCGAACTGCCGCACCGACAGGATGTCGCGGCCGTAGAATGGCGCGTCGCGGCGGTCGCCAAATGGCAGATATGGATTGTCGCTGCGCGCGGGGTGCGAGCGAGAGCCAGATTGACCGGAGGTAGGCATGGAGGGCTCCGAGCGCCCGCGTTCGGCCAGGTTCGGCCAGCTTCGGCCAGCTTCGGCCAGCTTCGGCCAGCTTCGGCCGGCTTCGGCCAAGGCCGGCCGACCGAGGGGGGCGGCCAACGCGAGTCGGCCGAGGTATGGCCGATCCGCCGGTGCGCGGCAACCCCGATGTAACGATTCGTCACCACGGCAGGCGAAGTGCCGCGATCGCACAAGCGACGGTGCCGTAGGGAGAGGACGCGAAGCGGAGATCAATTCGGTACGCCACCGATCAGCTCGTCGATGCGGCCAGCCGCTTCGTCCGCCAGCCCCTCGAAGGCGATGCCCATGAACGTCGACTTGTCGTTCTGCACGTGGACGACGCGGCCGCGCAGGGCCTCGCCACCGATCGCGGTTCCCAACGAAGTGTCGTCGCTGACGTGCAACAGGATCGGGTCATCGATCCGGACGAGTCGGCCCTGGACCACCAGCCGATCGATCGACAGCATCGCACCGCTTCGGCTCAGGTTGCGTACGACGCCCTGGCCGTCGCAGCGGGTCGCGGAGTCCACCGCCACCGAGAACTCGCAGTCGGCCTCCCACGGAACGCGGCGATGCCGGCGCCGCTCGGCCGCAGCGGCCCTCTGCTCCTGGGCGGCGTCGCGGCGGATCTGCTGAATCAGGTCCATCCGAAGATATCGCCAGTGCTTGCCGACTCGTGCGGCGGGAAGCTTGCCCTCGCGCGTCAGCTTGTAGACCGTCGTCACCGGGACTTTGAGCATCGCGGCTACTTCGGGAGCAGTCAGGATGTCGTCGGCACCCGTGCCTGTCCGATCGTCGCTTTGACTCACGTCGCTTTGACTCACGTCGCTTTGACTCGCGTCGCTTTGACTCATCGCCAGCCTCCCGGGTCGCAACAGACAGCAAAAACCACGTTGTCGCGAGCGTTTTCCGCTGGCCAAGACTATACCGGGACCGTTCACTGCTACAAGCGGTTCTTTGCCGAATCAGATCCGGGTGCCACGCGCATGACCGCGACGGCCACGCGGGTGAGCTGCCGTGATTCGGTCGCGAAATACCTGCCTGCGTTGCGTGCGAGTGGCCAGCGGCTCCGATCAAAATCCGAGCTCTAGCCGAGCCTCTTCGCTCATGCGCTCCGGCGTCCACGGCGGGTCGAAGATCAGTTCGACGCGTGCGGCTTCGACTCCCGCCAGGCGGGTGAGCTTGTATTCGACGTCGTCGGTCAGCACCTGGCCCATGCCGCAGCCCGGCGCGGTCAAGGTCATCTGAACCTCAATGACAGCCTTGCCGGATTCGCCAGGATCGACGCGGAAGCCGTAGATGAGGCCGAGATCGACGATATTGACCGGGATCTCTGGGTCGTAGCAGGTGCGCAGCTCTGCCCAGACCGCGGCGTCGTCGAGAACCGCGGCGGGGGCGTCTTCGTCCGTCGTGTGACGGGCGACCGCCTCTTTGCCGATCGCGTCGGCCTCTTCGCCCGAGACTCGCACGAGATAGCCCAAGGCGGTCTGCACGGTGTAGTTGCCACCGAGCACCTGGATGATGATGCCGTGGGTGCCGACCGGTATGACCACATCGAACCCGTCGGGGATGACGATCGCCGGGCAGTCGCGGCTGAAGGTGGTCTCTTCGTGGGTTCTCGACATGCTTGGGGCTCGTTGTGGGGGGCAACTGTGACGGCGCCCGTGGTTCGGCGCGACCGGCCCGCGCGCCCCGACCGCCCCGACTTGGGGCAGTGTCGGTCTGCGAGCGCTCGGAGTTTAGGAGGCACGTCGCCACAGGTCCACCGCCCGAGGCACAAACGGATGCTGATCCTGCGCTTTGGCCGGCATGAGACCCGCGCCATGTCTGGCGACGACGGGCCAACGAGGTGTCGGCCCAGCCGCTCGCCATGCCGATGACTGCGCGCAGTCACCGCTGAATCGGGCTTGCGGGCGGCTCGTGTCGCCCTGATACTCCGCC
>CALGHC010000769.1 GCA_937915965.1 uncultured Myxococcales bacterium | reverse complement strand
TCAAGGTTGAAGACCTCGCCCTGGGCCAGGGTCACCGTCACCGTCTCGCCGAGCTGCAGCGCGGCGATGGCGCCCCCAGCTGAGTCCACGCCGGCGACCGTTGCCGCGGTCACGGTTACGCTGACCGTGGTCGGGCCGCTGCGGGTAGCGACCACGGCGATGTAGGCGGGGTGGCCGTCGTGGCTCTGCATCCGGCCCACCGCCCGGTAGGTCGTGCCGAGCGTATTGTGCGGCAGCAGCAGGCTCGCGTCGTTGCTGTAGACGCCGGCGTTGAGCAAGGGGTTGAACTGCGAGACGACGATTGGGCTCGACGCGTCGATGCGCCAGGCGTTGGCCGCGACCATGGTGCCGTCGAGATCGAGCGGCGCCACCTGCCAGGCCGGGTCGGGCAGGACGATCGGCTTGGCCTCGCCGGGCTGCACGACCCATGTGCCCTTGTGACCGGCGCCGGTGATGGTGACGTGAGCGGGCAGGTCGCGCGGGTTGGCGATGATCACCGCCCAATCCTGGTGCTGGGCGTCGAGCGTCTGCGTGCCGTCGCTGTGGATCGCGTTGTCGAGGTCGACGGCCCAATAGCGGCAGCCTACGTGGGTCTTCGACTTCAGGTCCTTGAGGCAGGGATCGATGCACAGGCCGCCGAGGCAGGCGAGCTGCTTGGCGTCGCAGTCCTGCGCGACGCCCCAGCCGGCGCCGTCGTCGTCGCAGACGATCGCCTTGCCGCCCTCGCAGACCTTGGTGCCGGCCACACACACACCGCAGACACCGCCGAGGCACTGCTTGCCGCCGCTGCAGGTCTCGACCGCCGTCGCTCCGGCGCCGTCGGCGTTGCATTGCAAGACCGTCAGCGGCACCGCCCCTGGGGTCTTCGCGCTGGCGCAGAAGGTCTGGCCAGGCGTGCACTTCTTGCAGGCTCCGCTGATGCAGACCGGCGCGTCGTCGGGGCAGAGCGCCAGGGCCCAGCCCTTGCCGCTGTCGTTGCAGGTGGCGAGGAAGCTCGCCTTGCAGGCGGTCGCTCCAGCGAGGCAAGACGGCCAGGTGCACTGATACGCCTCGCAGTGGCCCGTCGTCGCCGCGCAGTGGCCGTCGAGCAAGCAGGGCACGCAGTGGCCCCAACCAAACGAACAAAACGGCGTCGACAAGAGCCCCTTGCAGTCGCCATGGCTGGCGCATGCCGGTCCCCACTGACCGGGCGGCAGGGCGTCGTCGGCCGGGGCGTCGCTCTCGTTTGTGTCCGCGACGTCGCCGCCGTCGTCCAGGACGAGCGTGTCCTCGACGACGTCGCTGCTGCCCGCTACGTCGAAGCCGCCGCCCGCGTCGGGGAAGATCACCAGCAGACCGACGTTTGCGTCGGCCTGTGGGTCTTCGCCCGTGCAGGCCGCCGCCGCCAAAGCGGCCACGACGAGGCCTGCCGCCATCGACAGCATGCGCGGGCAGACACCGCTCATTCGTCCCGCGCGCATCATTCGTCCCGCGCGCATCATTCGTCCCGCGCCCCTCATTCGTCCCGCGCGCATCATTCGTCCCGCTCCCCTCATTCGTCCCGCTCCCAGGCTGGCGGTCGGAAGAAGATCCCCGCCGAGCACGGCGCCTGGAGAATCTTGGAGGCGTTGTTGTCGTCGCGGCACTCGTGGAAGAGCGGCGCCTTGGGATCGATGAGGATGCGTGCGCGGTAGCTGTCCTGCTTGCCCGCGCCGGATCCCGGCTTGACCTGGAAGACCACCTCGGCCACCTGACCGGGGAAGAGGGCCTGGCCGGTCGTCGTCACGGCCAGAAGCTGCTCGACGGTCTTCTTGCCAGCTGGGCCGTCCTTGACGACGTAGAAGCCCACCTCGACACCCGCGGGCAGCAAGGCCAGGCCCATGTTGCGCACGTAGCCGTGCAAGGTCGGCAGATCGGCGCACTCGACCGCCAGCAGCACGGTCGCGTCGGGCGCGTCGTAGATGCCCTGGTCCTGGACGTTCTGGCGGAAGTTGTCGAGCCACTTCAGCGTCCAGTTGCGCTGTTCGGGGGTGGGGATGGTGCCGTACAGGTTGGGCGCGAGGCAGGCGCTGTCGCGGTCGTCGCAGATATTGGTGACGTGATACGTGTGCTGGTTCCACAGCGTGCGCGTGCCGACCCAGCTGCCATCCTGCGAGCCAAAGACGGTGATGCCGCGCCACGCCTTCTGGCCCGCTGGCGGAGTCCACGCCGGTCGGTTCATCTTCGGGTCTGGCTTGTTCCACGGCGCGACGTCGCACTTCCAGCCCTTCGAAGAGGGGTCGGCGCCGTTGGCTATCATGATCATCTCGGCGCTGCCGTCGCCGTCGACGTCGGCCACCAGCGAGGCTTCGGTCGCGGTAAAGCTAGTGGTCGGATGGGCAAAGCGCACGGCGCCGGTCTGGCCGTCGTAGACCCACAAGAAACACTCGTCCATGTAGATGACCTCGGCCTTGCCGTCGCCTTCGAAGTCGAAGACGGTCGAGCCGGTCACCGAGGAGCTCAGATCGTGGTTGGGCGCGGCCCAGGCGACCTTCAAGGCTTTCCACTCGAGCCCTTGTACCTCGACGTCGAGCAGGTAGTAGTTGCTCTTCTGGGCGACGCCGATCTCGGGCAGACCGTCGCCGTCAAAGTCGGCCACCGTCGGCGGTCCGCCGCTGCCGCTGCCGCCCAGCGCCGTGGGTCCCAGGACGGTCTTGCCGGTCGCGCCGTCGAGCAGCCAAACCTTGCCGGTGCCGACGAGCACGACCTCGGGCGTGGCGTTCTTGTCGAAGTCGCCGACGGCGGGGAAGCCATCTGGCAGCTCGGGCCGAGCCCAGAGCTTGGTGCCGTCCGAGCGGAAGGCGGCGCGACCCAGGAGCAGCTCAAGGTGGCCGTCGGCGGCGCCGTCGAGATCGACGAAGGTCGACAAGGCCCGGCCCGCGCCGCCGCCGGTGCCGCCGCTGCCGGTGAACACCAGGTCGATCGTGCCCTTGGCGGCGTCGATGCGAAAGACGCTCTCGCCGTAGGCGACCTCGACCGTGCCGTCGCCGTCGATGTCCGCGAGGGCCAGCCCACCGCCCCAGCCGTAGGCCGAGGCGCCCTGACCGGCGACCTGTTTGTCGGCCTTGGCGATCAGCTTGCCGAGGCGATCGATCGCGACCAGGTAGCCGTTGCCCGATGACGCGACGATGTCGATGCGGCCGTCGCCGTCGACGTCGCCCAGCGCGGTCGACAGGCCAGCGAATCCGACGGCGCCTGGGAACGGCTTGTCCAGGGACCAGATCTCCTGACCCGTGGCGCCGTCGAGCAAGCGCAGCACGCCGGTGCGGCAGGTGCTTGGCTTGTAGCCGCCGCACGAGCAGCAGGTCGTCTTGGAGAATCCGGCGACGACGACCACGTTGGGTGGGTCGAGCTGATCGATCTTGCCGTCACAGTTGGCGTCGTAGATGCGGCCGACCGTGGGCGTCGACCAGACATCGACGAAGTCGGGGAACTCGTCGGCCTTGGTCACGCCCCATTTCCACTCGATCACCGGGGCGAGGTCGCCGG
>CALGHC010000768.1 GCA_937915965.1 uncultured Myxococcales bacterium | reverse complement strand
CTGCTCGTCGGCTCCCTGCTCGTCGGCTCCCTGCTCGTCGGCTCCCCCGGCCCGCCGTCACTCGTAGACCTTCTCCGCCACCGCGCCAGCCTCGGCGGCGTCCAGCTCCGAGTCGCGCGGGTCGTCTCCGCGCTCGCGGTGCTCGTGGTACCACTCGCTCGCCGTGATCGCCGCCATCACCTCGTTGGCCACAGACCACCAGGCGACACGGCCTGGACCTCAATGGTCGAAGTCCTGTGACCAGCAGCTACGCACCACGATCCCCGTCATCCCCAACCGCCGCGCGTAGCGTACCCTCGAACCCATCCAGCTCAGCACAAAGCGCACGGTGCAAGGGCCCAAGCGCCTCGGCGCGCTCGCGCAGCCGACCAGCGTCCAGCGTGACCGCATAGGCGTCACGGAAGAAATGGCGGAAGCCGAGCAGCTCGCGCAGGGCGACCCGGGTGCCTGGGCTGACCAGCGCCGGGCGGATGCCCGTCAGGTCCAGGGCCATGCGCTCCAACAGGTCCTGATGCCAGCGGCTGCCGGGATCGGGCGCTCCCTCGAAACAGCGCGCCACCCGCTCGAAAATGCTCTCGGCGGCTCCGTAGTAGTGGTGCAGCGCCACCGCAACCACCGACAGAGTCGGATCCTCGGGCGCCCACGTCGGCTGATCGAGCGCGGCGCACACCCGCCGGTGCTGGTCGTCGAGCGCCGCCCTCTCCGCCGCGATCTCGGCGATCAACGTCACGACCTTGCGGGCTTCAGCCGTCATGGATCAACCTCCCCTCGGCCAGGATCCGCGCGGCCAGGCCCGGCGGCGCGTCCTCGAGACGGACCAGGTCAACGGCCACCGGAGCCGCGGCGAGGAGCTCGCCGAGCGCCGCAAAGTACGCCGAACCATCGAGGCCTTCGACGGCGAGGTCGATGTCCGCGTCGCGCGCGGGCGAACCCCAGGCCAGCGAACCAAAGAGCCACACACGGCGCACGCCGGGGCGGGCAACGATCAGCCGGCAGAGTTCCGCGGCCGCGGCGCGCAGTCGCTCGGCCTGAACCACCGCAGCGTCGTCGTCAGATTGAGCCTTCGCTCGCAAGAAGTCCCGCACATCCGAGGGTGTAACCGGCATGGTCGACTCCCGCGCGCCGCATTGACGCGCAACGTGAGGGTACCATGACCCACCTCGCCCGCGTCAAAGCCGCATTGACGGCCCGAGACGTGCACGGCCGCACCAGGTACCAGCCACCCCGCCGCCGCGCCCCAGCGCCCCCTGCGCCCATTGCTGCGCAGCCCGGACTCGCATAGCTTGCAGCCCGGGGAAGAGGTGGCAGATGTGCGAGGCCGACAGGTCTGTGTGGTGCCGGTTCCGGCCGCTCGGTGGCTGGGCTGTGATCTGGCTGGTGGCCATCGCGCTGCCGGTCGCGCCCGCGTGCAGCGGCGAGCCCGCGCCGGGCGCGGACATTGCCGCCGCCATCGACGCAGCCGCCATCGACGCAGCCACCAACGATGCCAGCGAGGACGGCGCGGCCGGCGACGCGCTCTTGCCGAGCGATGCTTCCAGCGATGCTTCCAGCGACGCCGCCCCCGAATGCCCGGGCGCTGGCGGCTGCCCTTGCACCAGCAACGCCGCTTGCGACATCGGGTTGTGCATCCCGACGCCCGCGGGGCGGCAGTGTGCGCGCGCCTGCGTCGACAGTTGCCCCGCGGGTTTCCTGTGTGCACCCGCCCCGTCGTCGGGTGGCGGCGACGCGATCACCGTGTGCATCCCAGAACATGGCCTGATGTGCGACCCCTGTGTCAGCGACATCGACTGCGCGGTCCCGGGCCTGGCCGGCACCGGCTGCCTCGCCTACGACCACAGCGAGCGTTTCTGCGCTGGCCCCTGCGGCGCAGCGGGCGCGTGCCCAGAGGGCTCGACCTGCGAGGCGACGACTACGGTCGAGGGCGACGTCGGCACCTTCTGTGTCCGCGCGGCGCCCGTGGACGGCTCGCCCACCTGCCCCTGTACCCAGCACGCCGTCGAGGAGCAGCTCACCACCGCCTGCGACGTCGACAAGCTCAGCGGCGAGGGTGAGCTGACCGAACGCTGCAAGGGCATCCGCCTGTGCGACCTCGACGGGACACCGTCTTGCAGCGAGATCACCGGCGCGGGCGCGCTGTGCATCGACACGCAGTGCATCATCGCCGGCACGGTCGCCAAGAAGGACGGCACCGCCTGCGACGACGGCGACGCCTGCACCGCCAACGAAAAGTGCCTCGCAGGTCAATGCAGCGGCGGCGCCGACGTCTGCGCATGCGAGATCGACGCCGAGTGCCTCGGCCGTGGCGGCGCCAACCCGTGCGACGGCACCCTGTACTGCAACCCGCAAACGCACCAGTGCGAGAGCGATCCGGGCACGGTGGTCACCTGCAGTGAGGACGACGACCCGTGCACCACGGTCGCGTGCGACCCGCAGATCGGCGCGTGCCAGGCGAAGCTGGTCGCCGTTGGCACCGCCTGCCAGCCTGCCGACGCGTGCTTCCAGTACGCATGCGACGCCGCCGGCGCATGCGTAGCTGAACAGACCTGCGCATGCGCGACGAGCGCCGACTGCGCCGCGCTCGAGGATGGCGACCCCTGCAACGGGACGTTGTTCTGCGACGCCACGAGTCACTCCTGCAAGGTCAACCCGGCGACCCTGGTGGTGTGCGCAGACGACGGCAACGCGTGCACCAAGGCGGTGTGCGTGGCCGGCGCCGGCGTCTGCGCGGCCGCGCCGCTGCCGGTGACGGTGACCTGCGCGACCGACGATGACCCGTGCACCCAGCAGAGCTGTGACGGACAGGGGGCGTGTGGCGCGACGTTGGACTTGTGTGATTGCCAGGTACACGCAGACTGCGCGCCAAGCGAGGACGGCGATCTCTGCAACGGCAGTCTGTTTTGTGACAAGTCGGCGTTCCCCTACGAGTGCGCCGTCAACCCGGCGACGGTCGTGAGCTGCCCCGCCGTGACCGCGTCATCCTGCAGTCAGGCCGTCTGCCAGCCGGCGACGGGAGCGTGCAAGGTCATCGGAGTCGCCGACAAGTCCGCGTGCGAGGACGGCAACGCGTGCACCGAGGGTGACCACTGCGTCAACGGTGCTTGTGCGTCCGGCGCCTCGGTCTGCGCTTGCGGCGGCGACGCCGACTGCGCCGCCAAGGAAGACGGCGACGCCTGCAACGGCACCCTCTTTTGCAACCTGACGAACGGCCACTGCACCGCCAACCCAGCGACCGTGGTGACCTGCCCGACCGCCGCCGACGACGCCTGCGTGACGAACGGCTGCGACCCCGATGACGGCGCGTGCAAGATGACGCCGGTCGCCAAGCTGATCGCATGCGACGACGGTGACCCGTGCACGGCGGGCGAGACCTGTGACGGAGACGGCAGCTGTGCAGCGAGCGAGCTCGCCAACACCTGCACCTGCACCGACGACGCCGACTGCATGGACAACGAGGACGGCGATGTCTGCAACGGTGTGCTCTTTTGCAACAAACAAATGGGCGCATGCCAGCTCAACCCGGCGACCGTGATCAGCTGCCCGACGGTCGACGACAGCGGCTGCCGCCACAACGTCTGCCTGGCCAAGGAGGGCACTTGCGCAATGGCCGACTCGGCGCCTGGCTCGGCGTGCGATGACGGCGAGCCGTGTACCGCCAACGACAGCTGCGACGGCCAAGGAGCGTGCGTGGCAGGCGTGACGGTGGTCTGTCCATGCCAGGGCGACGCAGACTGCGCGAACGTCGATGACGGCAACCTCTGCAACGGAACCTGGTACTGCGACAAGGGCGGCAAGCAGCCGCAGTGCAAATGGAACCCCTCGACCGCGATCGTCTGCCCGCAGGGGAACACGTGTCTCGACTACGCCTGCGACGCAGAGACGGGCGAGTGCGCGCCAACCGCGATCGGCGAGGGCGACGCTTGCGACGACGACGACGCGTGCACGCCGTATGCGCAGTGTGCGGACAAGCTCTGTGTGGGCGATGGCCTGGTCGACTGCGACGATGGCAACGCGTGCACCGACGACGTCTGCGAAGCGAAGCCCGGCTGCGTCGCGCTGCCGAACGCGGCGACCTGCAGCGACGGCGACGCCTGTACGTCCGCTGACGCGTGCGGCGACGGATCCTGCGCGGCCGGCGCAGCGCTCGAGTGCGACGACGGCAACGCATGCACGGACGACGCCTGCGCGGCCGGATCGTGCGCTCACGCCTTCAACGAGGCACCCTGCGACGACGGCGACGTCTGCACGGCCCCCGACGCGTGCGCTTCGGGCGGTTGCGAGGGCGCCGCGAAGGCCTGCGAGGACGGAAACCCCTGTACGGACGACGCCTGCGAGGCGGGCAAGGGCTGCGGCCACGTCACGAAGAACTGCGATGACGGCAACCTCTGTACCGACGGCCTCTGCGACGGCGGCAGCGGGGACTGCAAGCAGGTCCCCAGCGGCGCCAGTTGCGACGACGGCGACGTCTGCACCACTGGCGACAGCTGCGGCGGCGGCGTCTGTATGGCCGGCGCGCCGACCGCGTGTGACGACGACGTCGCGTGTACGGCGGACAGCTGCGGCGCGCTGACCGGCTGCCAACACCTCGATAGCCAAGACGGCACGACATGCGACGACGGCAAGGTGTGCACAATCGCCGACACATGTGTCGGCGGCGCTTGCTCCGGCATCACGAAATGCGACGACGGCCAACCCTGTACCGACGATGTCTGTGACAAGATCGTGGGGTGTCTGCACGCGGACAACGAGGCGGTGTGCGACGACGGCAACGTCTGCACGGCGGGGGACAAGTGCGCGGGCGGCGCGTGCGCGGGCGGTGTGCAGAACACCTGCGATGACGGCGAGCCGTGTACGGACGACTTCTGCGCGGGCGATTGCAAGCACTTCAACAACAGCGACGACTGCGACGACGGCAGCGCGTGCACCGCCGGCGAGGCGTGCAAGAGCGGTACCTGTCAAGGCGGGGTCTCGCTGGCGTGCGACGACGAGATCGCTTGCACCGTAGACAGCTGCGATGCCGAA
Organism: uncultured Myxococcales bacterium; assembly: GCA_937915965.1. Taxonomy (GTDB): domain Bacteria; phylum Myxococcota_A; class UBA9042; order UBA9042; family UBA9042; genus CALGHC01. The sequence continues at coordinate 1,004 of CALGHC010000768.1, read as the reverse complement.
GAGGGGTGCTTGTTCGCGACGGACGCGGCCAAGTGCGACGACGGCGCGGACTGCACCGACGACAGCTGCGACGGCGAGCTCGGCTGCCAGCACGCGCCGAACAAGGCGGCGTGCAGCGACGGCAACGCTTGCACCACGGGTGACCTGTGTGGCAGCGGAACGTGTCTGCCCGGCAGCGTCACGCCGTGCGACGATGGCGTTCCATGCACGGACAACGGCTGTGACCCTGCCACGGGCTGCGTCTTTCCTGGCGCGAGCGCGGGCACCCCATGCGGGGTCGGCAAGAGCTGCGATGGCCAGAGCGCGTGCGTCGCAAGCTGCGGCGACAGCATCTGCATCTGGCCCGAAAACTGCGCGCTGTGCCCAGGTGACTGCTGCGCGGTAGGCGCCAAATGCGGCGACCAGATGGTGGCGGTAGACGTCGACGGTTCGGTCTACTGCGCACCCGAGTATCCCGCCTGGGGGGTCCGCCCTGAGAGCCCGCCTGCCAGCTGGTTTACCGACAACGGCGACGGCACCGTTAGCGACAGCCAGAGCAACCTCATGTGGCAGAAGGAAGATTCTAGCGGCGCAAACACGTGGCCGGATGCGATCGCCTACTGCCAGGGGCTGGTGCTCGCGGGCCACACCGACTGGCGGATCCCCAGCCGATTCGAGCTCGAGACGCTCATGGATTTCTCGACGGAGAAGCCGTCGCTTCCTGTGGTACTCGGCGGGCAGAAGACCGAGCATCATTGGACGGCCGCGGCGCTAACGGGTGGCGTCTCCTACGCGTGGTTCGTCGATTTCTACGATGGCAAGATCGACTACTCCTACAAGACGGACAACAAACGCGTGATTTGTGTTCGGTGAATGCGAGTAGAGCGGAACGAGAGCGACAATGGCCAGATCTCAAGCCAAGGCGACGTTCGTGGCGCGCAGCCTTCCTGGCGCAAGTGGAGTCTAAACACAATGCCGGTCACTTAAGCTTGTCTCCCGTTAGATTCCCAGCAGTTTTGCGCCGA
>CALGHC010000767.1 GCA_937915965.1 uncultured Myxococcales bacterium | reverse complement strand
CCGGCGACGGCGGCGCAGCTGGCGCTGACGGTAATGGGGGCGCCAACGGCGACGGTGGCGGCAGCGTCAACGACGACGGCGGCGGCAGCGGCAGCCTGGGCGACGGCACGGTCACTGATGGCGGCGGTGGCGGCGGTTTCTGCGCCCCGGGCGGGACCCAGTCGTGCCTCTGCCCGCCAAACTACCCCGGCGTGCAGGTCTGCAAAGACGACGCCAGCGGCTGGGACAAGTGCGACTGCGGCTCACCGAACCTCGACGCCGGCGGTGGCCAGCCCGACACGAGCGGCCAGACCGATACGGCTAGCGGAAGCGAAACGGCCGTGGAGGACGAGTGCATCGAACGCACCCGCGACATCTACGTCGTGACGACCGAGAAGGTGCTGCTGCGCTTCAAGCCCGCGCAGATGCAGCTTGAGGTCGTTGGCACACTGAGCTGCCCGGCGGGCGGCGGCTGGGAACCCTTCTCGATGAGCGTCGACCGCGACGCCGACGCCTGGGTCCTCTACCAGCCGGGCCTGGGCGGCGCCGGCAAGCTCTTCAAGGTGAGCACCCTCGACGCGAGCTGCCAGCCGACAGGCTTCCAGCCCGGCCAGCAGGGCATGGAGCTTTTTGGCATGGGGTTCAGCGCCGACGCGGCGGGGGCAAAGGAAGAGCACCTCTACATCGCTGGCGGCAGCTCGGGCAGCTTCTCGAGTTCCAAGGGCAAGCTCGCTACCATCTCGATGCCCGGCCTGCAGGTGGCGTCGATCGGCACCATCAACGTCGGCCCGGGCGCGCCCGAGCTCACCGGCAACGGCCTGGGCGAGCTGTGGGGTTTCTTCCCGTCTACCTCGCCGCCGACGGTCCGCCAGATCGACAAGACCACCGGCCAGACCGGCAAGACCTTCGACCTGCCGGCCAACTCGCTGCAGATGGTCCAGGCGTGGGCCTTCGCGCAGTGGTCGGGCAACTTCTACCTCTTCTTCAAGTCGGTGCTCGACCCCGCGAGCTCGGTGTGGCGCGTCAACGGCCTGACTGGCGAGACCGAGAAGGTCATCGCCAACACCGGCTACACGATCGTCGGCGCGGGCGTGTCGAGCTGCGCGCCGACCAGCGAAGAGGACTGAGCCTGGGCGATGAAGCGCAGGGGCGCCGGGGGGCGAAGCGCGGCGATGCCTGGCAGCGAAACGGGGTCGCACACGGCAGCGACGGGGACTCAATGGCCAAGCCAGACACCACATGGAAGGTCCTGCCGCATGACCCGCCCACGCAGCTCGCCGACAACCTGTGGCGGGTGGAGGGCGATGTTCCTGGCATGCAGCTGCGCCGGCAGATGATCGTCGCGCGCCTCGCCAATGGCGACCTCGCGCTGCACAGCGCCATCGCCCTCGACGACGCCGGCATGGCCTGGCTCGAGCGCCTGGGCCGCCCCGCCTGGCTGGTCGTCCCCAACGGCTGGCACCGGATCGACGCGCCGCGGTTCAAGGCCCGCTACCCGGACCTGCGGGTGATCTGCCCCGCGGACGGGCGCAAGATGGTCGAGCGAATGGTGGCGGTCGATGGCACCTACGACGACTTCGCCCCGGCCCCCGACGACGACTCCGTGCGCTTCGAACACTTTGGCGCCAAGAAACGCATGGAAGGCGCGATGTGGGTGCGCTCGGCCGATGGCATCACGGTCGTCCTGTGCGACTCACTCTTCAACCTGCCCCACCAGCGCGGCTTTTTCTGGTTCGTGTATGGTCGGCTGCTCGGCTCGACCGGCGGCCCTCGGGTGACGTTGATCGGCCGGATGATGATGATGCTCGGCGGCGGCGGCAAACAGTACCGCGCCTGGCTTGAGCGCGCCGCGCAGACCGAGGGGCTGGTGCGTCTCGTGCCCGGCCACGGAGACGTGGTCACGGACGATGTCGCGGGAGTCCTGCGGGGCGTGGCTGCGACGCTGTAGGTCCGACGCTGTCGACCCGACGCTGTCGACCCGACGCTCTCGACCCGACGGGAAGTCGGAGGAGGAGGATGGAGATGTCTGCACTGCTGTTGCTGATTGGTCTTGGTATCGGCGTCGGTTCGCCGGTCGGCGGCGCCTATGTGGAAAACCTGGGCTTGGGTGGTGGTCTCGAGGCGAGCGTCGCCCTCGACCGCGGGCCGGGAGCCCGGCTCACGCCGGAGCTCACCTGGACGTGGATGCGCCTCGGCGCCGACGCCGCCGACGCTCAAACGCACCAACAGATCCTCGCCGGCGGCCGCCTGCGCCTGTTGCGCGCCGAAGAGGCCGGGCTGAGCCTCGACCTGGTCGGCCAAGCTGGCTGGGGGTTCGTCGACGCCGCCGGTTCGGACTGGGTCTACAGCAAGGACGGCGTCGCCGTGCGTGGTGGTCTGGTCGGCGAGTGGCGCTTCGCCGGCCTGGTCTTCGGCGCCCACGCGGTCTCGCAGGTGCTGTGGCATCGGGACGTGCCGAATCCGTCGGTCGGGGGCCACCAGCAGTGGTGGGTCGCCGGGCTGCACGTGCGGGTGCCGGTCGCGCTGTAGGGACGCGGTTCAAACGGGGTGCGACGCGGCCCGCGAGCGAGATCAGCTGCCGAGCCGGGCGCGCCTCAGGGATATGAGCGCGCGCAGCGGAGACCGACGATGTCGTAGGCGGCCCCCTCGTCGACGTAGACCCGTGTGCTGGATCGCAGTGACAGCGGCTGGTCGCCCAGTGAACCACCGCGCGCGGGGTGGTGTTCGCTGGTCTGCTTGTTCTCCGGATCGGGCGGCCAACCCTGCGCCGCGTAGCTGCTGTAGTAGGCGGGTGCGTACCAGTCCGACGTGACCTCAGCGACGTTGCCGGCGAGATCGTAGTGACCGTAGGGCCCCCGCCCCGCAGCTGATCCGGTCTTGACGGGGCGGGTCGTGCCCTGGCCGCAGCCCATGCTGCCGGCGACGAATACGGCGTGCTCTTCGCACTGTGGCGCCTCGTCGCCCCACGGGAAGAGCGGCATCTTCGCAGCGCATCCCGTGAGGCCGTGGTCGGCGCAGCGGCCGCGGGCCGCGAGCTCCCACTCGGCTTCGGTCGGAAGACGACCACCCAGCCACTCGCAGTAGGTCTTGGCGTGCGGCCAACGCACGCAGTTGAGGGGGTGTTCGTCGCGCCCCGCGACCGGGCCCGCCTCGGTCCAGTTCGCGCCCGGCTTGTCGGCCTGGCAGTTGTAGGCGAACGTCGCGCTGGCGCCGGGCGGCGGGCAGGCCGAGTTGTCCACGCACGCCTTGTACTGGGCGACCGTCGCCTCGGTCAGCGCGAGCCAGAACGGTTTGGTGATCGCGACCTCGTGCTGGGGGTTCTCATTGGCGACGGCGGCGCAGGTCTCGTCGAGCTCGGCGTTGCAGCCCATCCAGAACCGGCCGGGCGGCACCAGCGCCCAGGCGACGCCCTTCTGGTCGGTCTGGAGACAGTAGACGTCACCCTGCATCGTGCCACCGGCCGCCGCGCAGCCCGCCGCCAGCGACCAGGTGTGGCTGCATACCCCATTCGCCGGCGCGCACGCGTCGACGGTCAAGGGATCGCCGTCGTCACACGTGCTGGCCTCGCCGCAAGCTGTGCCGCGCACGCAGCGTACGTCGTGTGGGCCCTGGGTGGCGGGCCAGAGTTCGATGTGGCCGCCCAGCGAGAAGTCGATGACGTGGGCGTCTTGGCCGTTGTCGACCAGGCTCGCGCTCCAAAACCGCGTCGACGGCGCCTGCGGGAACGCGTCGTGGTCGATCGCCGGGCTGCCCGGGTTGACGGCGACTAGTCCGTGAAGCTCGCGCACCGTCGGCAACCGCCAGTCGGTCGCCTCCGCCAGGGTCAAGGCCTCGCAGTAACCAATGGCATCCGGCCGACTCTTCTTCCCACTGGTTGTGCCACGCTCCCAGGTCAGCCCGGTCCAGGTGTCCGTCGCGGTCGCACCCCCTGGCGCGACGTAATAGCGCGGCGCGGGCAGGACGTAGGCGTCGGCGAGGCGCACGCAGCGCACCCACAACTCCGCCGTGGTCGCGCCGGCCTTGGTGGTACCTGAGTTGAAGTTCACCTCGAGCGCCTTGCCCGCCAGCGACTTTGGGGTGCTGGTCGTCCAGTACGAATACGCGTGCGTATCGGGGAATGCGACGAGGTCGCTCGCCGGGCCGGGACTCGCCACCGTGTGGTCGAGCAGACTGGCGAGCTCGTGCAGGGACGGCAGGCGCCAGTCGCTGTGGCCGGCATCCACCAGCGCGTCACACCAGGCGACGGCGGCGGCCTGCGCCATGACCTTCGGCGAGCCCTTCCGCTGCCACATCAGACCGGTCTGGGTGTCGACAACGACCTCGGCGCCCCCGGACGGCTTGACCTCGTAGACCGCGATGGGCGTGTCGGGGCGGCCGCCCCACACCGGTCCGACCGCGGCGCACGTGGTCGCCTTTGCGCCAGCGACGTCGATCTCTACCGCCTCGTAGCCGTCCGGGCATTCGACCACGCACGCGCCGGCCGCGCACTGCTGGATGGAGAGCTCGCCGCAGCTCGCGCCATCGCCAAGCGGCGCGTTGGTGCACAGCCCCTCGAGGCTGCAGGTGTCGGCCGTGCAGGCGTTGCCATCGTCGCACTTCGGGCCAGCGCCCGCCGTGCACACACCACCATTGCAGGTCGCCGGGTCGACGCAGACGTCGATGTCGCCGCACACCTGGCCGTTCTTCGGTACGGTGTACTGCACGCAACCAGAGTCCGACTTGCAGCCATCGTCCGTGCAGGTGTTGGCGTCGTCGCACTCGATCTGCTGACCGCCACCACAGACGCCCTCGCCGCAGAGCTCACCTTGGGTGCATTCGTTGCTGTCGTCGCATTCGCCGCCGACCGCAGCGTGGGCGCAGCCCGACTGCGGCTGACAGCTGTCGGCCGTGCAGTCGCTGCCGTCGTCGCAGTCGACCACCTCGCCACCGCCGCAGCTCGCGGCCCCGCACGTCTCGCCTTGGGTACAAGCGTCGCCATCGCTGCAGGTGGCCTGGGCGGCCAGGGTGACGCAGCCCTTGGCTGGCTCGCATAGCTCGTCGGTGCAGACGTTGCCGTCGTCACAGGTCGTCGCCGCGCCGGCGAGGCACACGCCGCCGCCGCAGGGGTCGCCGATTGTGCAGAGGTCGCCGTCGTCGCAGCCGCCGGCCTCGTTGGTCGGCGTGGCCACGCACGTGCCGCTCGCTGGGGCGCACGCCCACGTCGCGCATGGATCGCCCTGCTTGCAGGTCACCACGCTGGCCGGATTCCATTTGCACTGCGGCTGCTTGCCCGCCTTGTCGCAGTACCAGCCGCCATCACAGGGATCGCCATCATCGACCTCTGCGCAGTCCACATCGGACTGGCAGGGACAGATCACCACCGCCCCGGCGACACAGCCGCCGTCGCCGTCGCAGCCGTCATTCGCCGTGCACGGTTCGCCATCGTCGCAGGCGGTGCCAGGCGCCAGATCGACCATCGCGCAGACGCCCACCTTGGGCGCGCACACGTTCATCCGGCAGGGGGTGTCATCGACGCTGGGGCAGTTCACCGACGTCGCCGGGTTGACCTGACAGCCGCCTGTTTGCTGGTTGCAGAACATCGTCCCGTTGCACAGGTTGCCATCGTCCTTGCCGGCGCAGTCGGCGTCCTCGGTGCAGGTGCAGGTGTTGGCGAGGCCGACGCCACCGCAGGTGCCATCGCCGTCACAGACCTCGCCAGTCGTGCACGGGCTGCCGTCGTCGCAAGCGGTCAGCTTGGCGGCGTGTACGACGCCGCATTCGCCCGTCGCCGCGACGCACGCGGCAAAGGCGCAGACCGAGTCACCGGCGGTCGGACAGCTCACCACGGTCGCCGGGTTGGCCTCGCACTGGCCGCTGGTCAGATTGCAAAACAGCGTGCCGTTGCAGGCGTCGCCGTCCTCCTTGCTAGCGCAGTCGGCGTCGCTGCCACACGGGCAAGTGGTCGTACCCGCGAGACAAGCGCCGTCCTGGCAGTGGTCCCCCGTCGTGCAGGCGTTGGCGTCGTCACACGCCGTGTTGGCCCCCAGCGCGGTCATGGCGCAGGCGCCGGTCAGCGGCTGACAGAGGTTCTTGACGCACGCCCCGTCCTTGCCAGCGGGGCACTCGATCACGGTGGTCGGGTTGGCCTCGCAGGTCCAGGGGGCGTCGTCGGGCTTCTTGCAGTACGGGGTGCCGTTGCACGGGTCGCCATCGTCCGGGCAGTCGTCGTTGCCGAGGCATTCGCAGGTGGGCTCGGCCACGCACGCGCCGGAGTCATCACAGGCGTATTGGAGGCAGGGGTCGTTGGCCTTGCAGGGCGTACCGCTCGCGACCAGCGCCTTGTGGCAGGAGCCAGTCTTGGGGTCGCACGCGACGGTGGTGCAGGGGTCGTCGTCCTCCGGGCAGGTCACCACCGTGACCTTGTTGACGACGCAGGTGTGCGTGCTGCCATCGCACATCAGCGTACCGTTGCAGGGGTCGTCGTCCTCAAGGTACGCGCAGTCGGCGTTCGCCTCGCACTCGCAGGCGCTCACCCCGTCGGCACAGGCACCGCCGAGACAGCTCTCGCCATTCGTGCACGGATCACCGTCGTCACACGCCGCCTTCTCGGCCTTGCCAACGCATTGAGCGTCGACGCATACCGCGCCCGGGCCGCTCACCTCGCTGCAAACTGGCGCGCCGTCCGGGGCGCAGAGACGTACGCCCGCGCAGCGCTCCAACAGCTCGCCGTTCGCGCCCAGCTTGTCGACCTCGCAGGTGGTCGTGAGCTTGGCCTCGACCGCGTGTGGTGTGCACGGGCAGGTGGGCGCGTCGGCGACTGGCGCGTCGCGCACGCAGAAGCTGCCGGCCTGGCCGCCGACCGTGGTCGTCGTCGCGCAATGCGACCCATCTGGACAGGCGGGAGCGCCCTCGGCTGCGCAGGGCCCAGCACAGAAGCGCTCGCCGTGGTCGTACGCCAGGCAGCCCGTGCCGGCGAGACCCGGCACGGCGCAGTCCTGGTCGGTCGTACAGGGATCGCAGATCAGGCCGTGTGCAGGGACGCAGATGGTGATCGCGTCGCCGCCGCCTGGCAGGGGTGCGGGCGCGCAGATGTAGGCGTGCGGGCAAGTGTCGAAGCAGGGACGCGCGCACTGGCGTCCCGCGGGCGTCGGCAGGCACAGGCCGATATCGCAAGCGACGTTGCTGGCGCAGGGGCAACCAGCGCCGCCTGGGCAAGCCAGCGGTGCGTCGCTGTCGGAGGCCGCGTCGGCCACGTGAACATCGGTCTCGGTGTCGGGCTCGGCGTCGGCTGCGACCTCGTCGGTCGCGTGCCCATCCAACGACGCCGCGGCGTCCACGGCAGGCACTGCGGATTCATCCGAGCACGCGGCCAACGCGAGCGCAATCGCGAGGACCGCGGCCAGGCTGGCCGCTCGAATCGGTGATGAGGGCGAGCGGCGCATGGCTGGCCTCCGGCCGGATCGGCGCCGCGACGGTAGCGCGATTGCCCTCGGCCTGTCATCCGCCGTGGCGGCGTCCGTGACCGCGTTCGCATCCGTGGCCCTGACCGCGACCGTGACCGTGGCCGCGCCCCCCCCAGCAACGCGCATGGTGTCCGCGATTCACCCACAACTACCACGCCTTAATGGTGTATCAGCCCTGAGACAACTCGCCCCGCGGGCCGCGCTTGCGGCGATTTGCCCGCACCATCAGCCAGGCGGCGAGCGCCCGCCAGGTGCCCAAGACGACACGCCAGCAGATGACCGCGTTGTCGACGGCGCTGCCGACCGCGGCCAAGAAGCCCTCGGCGCGGCGCGTACGCGTCGCCCGCTACCGCAGCGGCCGCCTGCTGGCGACGTTCAAGGAGGTGCCGGTGGACGAGCTGCCGGCGTTCATCGAGGCGTTGCAGGCGTTTTGGGCGGCGGGGGGGCAGGTTGCGGACGGGGAGTGAGGGGTTGCGGCGGCTTGGCGTGCTTGAGCCGTCGGCCGAGGGGTCGAGGACCACGGCCCCTGGGCCACGCCGCGGCGCTGCATGTGCGCTGATGCCTGCGGCATTGGCGCGCACGCAGCGGCGTCGTCCCGAACCATGGACGGTGTGTGCGCGCGCATGCAAGACCAGGAAAGAAGGGAAGAAGGTCCTATGGAAAGGACCTGGCGCAGCGCGCGCCGAGGCTGCCGTACGCGACGGACGGGCCGTCGACGTAGCGAAAACCCGCCCGAGCGCCGGCAGCGACGCCGACGAAGCTGCCGCCCCGCTCGACTCGGTAGGAGGCGACGTTGGTGTTCTCCGGGTCCTTCAACGGCGAAACACCGTAGTAGCCCGACGCGTACCAGTCCGAAACCCACTCGTACACGTTGCCAGCGAGGTCGTAGTGACCGAACGGACCCCGACCCGACGCCGAACCGGTCTTCACCGCCCAGGTCTGGTCCTTGCCGCAGCCATCGCCGCCCGAAGACAACACCGCGTGCACGCCGCACAGCGGCTCCGTGCTACCCCAGGGGTACTTCCGCATCTTCGCAGCGCACCCAGACACACCGCCGTTCTCCTCGCAACGCCCCCGCGCAGCAAGCTCCCACTGCGCCTCCGTCGGCAGCGAGCCGCCGACCGACGCGCAGTATGAGAAAGCCTGCGACCAGTCCACGCAGTTCACCGGATGCGACTGCCGACCTGCGTTCACGGTCGGCCAGTTGTTCCACTTCCCGTAGCTCCCGGCGCAGTACGCAGCCGTCGTGCTCGGCGCCGTGCATTTCGCCGCGCCCACGCAAACCTGGTATTGCGCCACCGTCACCTCCGTCAGCCCCAACCAGAACGGCTCGGTGAGCGTCACCAGGTGCTGCGGGTTCTCATCGGTGTTGGTGGCGCAGGACGTGTCCAAGACCGGGTTGCAGCCCATGTGGAACGTACCCGCGGGCACCAGCGCCCACGCGACGCCCGACATCGTCCTCGTGCAGTACTTGCCGGCCTCCATCGTGCCACCGGCCACCGCGCAGCCCGAGGCCAGCGACCAGACGTGCATGCAAATTCCGCCGGTGCCGCAGCTATCCACGGTGAACGCGTCGCCGTCGTCGCATGACTTGGCGACCCCGCCCGCGCAGCTGCCGCCCGAGCATGCTTTGTCCTCCATGCAGGCGTCGCCGTCCGCGCAAGGGCCGCTCACATTCGGGTTCGTGCAGCCGTTCTTCGGGTCGCAGGTGTCACTCGTGCAGCCGTTGCCGTCGCTGCACTGGGCGTTCGTCGGTGTGCCAAGGCAGTCGCCGGCGAGGCAGGCATCGTTCAGCGTGCATGCCACGCCGTCGTCGCAAGCCCCCGGCTTCGCCGCCTTCAGGCAAGCCCCGGCCTTGCACACGCCGGCGTTGCACGCGTCGCCGACCCCGCTGCAGTTCTTCAGCGTCCCGGACTTGCAAGCGCCGCCTGCGCAGGCGTCGTTCTCAGTGCAGGCGTCGCCGTCCGAGCACGGCCCCGACTTCGCCTCCTTCACGCAAGCTCCGCCGGAGCACGCCACGGTGTTGCAGGCGCCGCCCACCGCGCTGCAGTCTTTGGGCGTGCCAGACTCGCAGGCGCCGCCAACGCAGACGTCGTTCTCGGTGCATGCGTCACCGTCATCACACGCCGCGCTGTTGGTGGCGTGCGCGCAGCCCGTCACAGGCGCGCAGATGTCGTCCGTGCACGGTTCGCCGTCGTCGCAGTTCAGCGAACCAGAAGCTGCGCAGGCGCCGCCAGAGCAAGCGTCATCCAGCGTGCAGACGTCGCCGTCATCGCACGAACCCGGCTGCGGTGCGTGCGTGCAGCCGCCCGGCGAGGTGCAGGCGTCCTTCGTGCACGGCTCGCCGTCATCGCAGCTCGGCGAACCAGCACCAACGCAAGCGCCGCCTGAGCAGGCGTCGTCCAGCGTGCAGGCGTCGCCGTCGTCGCACGCACCCGCCTGCGCTGCGTGGGTGCACCCAGTCGCGGCCGTGCAGCCGTCGTCCGTGCACGGGTTGCCGTCGTCGCAGTCCGCGGGGCCGGTGCACACCGGCTGGACCGAGCCGTCGGCGCCGTCGGCGGCGGGGGTGTCCGCAGCCGCGGAGTCGGCGTCTCCGCTCGCGACGACATCGATGGTGGCGACGTTGCCATCGTCGCTGTCACAGTCGAGCCCAGGGGTCGCACAAACGGCCTTGCCAACGACTGGCTGGTCGACGCCGCACGACGTCAGCGCCACGAGCCCCAGCGTGCCCAGGAGGGCCGCGCGCGACGTGCGGGCGTTGCGAAGGAGAGGCGCCATGGCGAAGGTCCCGGGACGATGAGGTTCGAGGCCGGCAGTATGGCACCGGCGCGACGACTGGGGAAGGCGGCCGAAGCAGGCAGCAGGGCGCGGGCGCGGGACGCGCGAAGGTCGCAGCGGACGGTACAGCGACGACTTGGCTGGCGCCTTGTTCGAGGGCTGCTTGTTGGCCGCGGTAGCCCGCCAACGACTTGGCTGGCACTTCGTTCCCGGGGAGCGTGGCAGCGGGCCAACGACTTCGCTGGCACCTCGTCCCGCGCTCGTAGAGACCCTGGCGCAAGCGCTGACGAAGCGTGAGATGGGGGGATGGCCAGAACTGCGCCGCAACACAACTTCAATGATTCCAAGGGGGGATCAAGAGGGGGCATTGTGCGACAT
>CALGHC010000766.1 GCA_937915965.1 uncultured Myxococcales bacterium | reverse complement strand
GGTGGCTGCCGCGGTTGGGGCCAAGGACGGCGACGCCAAAGCGACGGTCGACGACATCCCGCGGATGATGAGCCAGGGCAAGCAGTACACCGACCGTATGCAGAAGATGGTCTCGGACGGTTTCGCCGAGCTGGAAGAGGCGCGCAAGCAGCAAAACGTAGGCCGCGTCAACTGCGTCAACGACGCGCTGACCGCCATCAAAGGTCTGCTGCGCCTCGCCGACGGCAACTACCTCGCCATGCAGGAAGCCGCCGCTCGCAAGGACCCAGACGGCGTCGAGCATGAATTCGTCAAGGTTTCAATCGCCTTCAACAAGACCGAAGAGCTCAACGGCCAGCTACAAGGTTGCGGAGGACCGGATACAGGCGACCCGATCGATGGCCGCCCGTACATCGAGAAAGAGATCGACCCGGGCATCCCGAATATCAACCCGACCGAGGGACTCAGCGACCTGAACGCGAGTCTTGAGACTCCGCCGTCGATGAGCCCCTTCTTCAAGGCCGACAACGAGAACTGAGCGCCTAGCACATGAATGATTCCCTGCGAAACATGGCAGGTGGCGGCCAAACCACGCCCCACCACAGCCCAAAGTTCTTCGGCGCGAGTCTCGCCGTTGGTTTGACGATCGCTGCGTGCCTGGTGCCCGCGGCCGCGATCGCACAGACCTCCGAGATGCAGTTGCCGTCGTTGCGACAAGACCGCGGTCTTCGCAGCGGCGATTTCTTGCTCGTGCCCAGCATCTCTCTCTCTGGCCACCACGACACCAACGTGTTCAACGGCAATGAAGAAGAGAACGGCAACGACCCTGTCTCGGCGACTTCGCTGCGTTTCGCCCCGAAGTTGGGGCTGACGAACGGCGTGGAGGCGGAGACCCAGTTCAACTTCGACGCGACGGGCGACATCCGGATCTACGTCTCCGACGACGCGGCGCTGACCAATCTCAACAACATCGGCGGCGTCGCTGCCTTGAGCGTGAGCTTCGCGGCGCGGCGGGCGATCTCGTTCACCGTCTTTGACACGTTTAGCCGTGACCTGCGGGCGAACAACTGGGAGACGTTGCAGACCCTCAACCGCAACGCAAACAACATCGGCGCCCGGGTGTCATTCCACCCGGGCGACATCCCGAGCCGCCGGCCCTTCGAGCTGACCCTCGCTGGCTCGTACGCCGTCGACCGGTTCTCCGAGTACCGGCTGGGCGACACCGACACGATCAAGACGAAGCTCGCCGCAGCGTGGCGCTTCCTGCCGAAGACCGCGGCGATCCTCGACGCGACCTGGGACTTCCGCTCCTACGCGAACGCCAACACTCTTCAGCTCACCGCTGACTCGAAGCCCTGGCGGGTACAGGCCGGCCTGGTCGGCGCGCTCACCAAGCTCGTGACCCTGCGCGTGACAGGCGGCTGGGGCATGTCGCTGCATGACGAGCGAGACAGCTTCAACGGTTTCGTGGCCGCGGTGGGCCTGGGCTACAAGGCGAGCCAGTCGACCCTGCTACACCTGCAGTACACGCACGACTTCGCCGACGCCTTCTACGGCAACTACGTTGAGTTCCACCGGGGTACGCTGAAGCTCAGTCAACGCTTCGGTCAGATCCTCGACGTGACCGCGCACGGCGGATTCGGCTATGGCGTTTACGGCCTCTACAATCCCGTTGAGACGGGCGCGACCGGCCTGCCCGTGTTCGGTAGCATCAGCCAGGCGAACCGCAAGGACTACACGCTCGATGCCGGCTTGGACGCAAACTTTGAGTTGGCGCGTCTGGTGAGCGTACAGGTGGGCTACCGCGTACGTGGCGTGTTCACCAGCTTCAAGGTGACGGCGGTCGACGCAAGCGTGCTTGACGTCGGTGCCTACACAGCTCACGAAATCCAGGCTGGCGTTACCTTGCGCTACTAGGGCGGCACGACAGGCTACTAGGGCGGCACCATCATGCCGCAAGCCAGGTGCGATCGTGTGCCTCGACCGAGCATCCATGGCATTACGTTTTTGTCGCACCGGCGCGGCGTTCGCCTTCGTCGCCCTCGCCGCGTGTGGCCCGACGACTGGGGGCAACTACGACCCATCCAACTACGACGTCCGCGGCGCCATCCAGGCCGTCGGCGTCGGCCAGGGTGACTCGTTCGATGTATGGGTCTACCGCGAGAAAGAGCTCAGCGGGACGTTCGTGGTCTCCGCCGGGGGCACCATAGACTTTCCCTTGATTGGGACGCTATCGGTCGAGGGCCTTGAGGCGGAGCAGATCGCGCGGCTGATTCGGCAAAACCTCAGCCAGTCGTACCTGCGCAATCCCCACGTGACCGTGTCACTGCGCGAGGTAAACTCCAAGAAGGTCTTTGTATTGGGTCAGGTCAGCAAGCCTGGGCGCTTCTTGTACAGCAACAACATGACGATCGTGGAAGCGATCACGTTGGCGGGCGGGTTCAAGTCGATGGCGGAGAAGAACCACACCATCGTCACTCGCCTCGACGGTGCGGGCGAGCGACGAATTCCGATCCCGGTGGAGAAGATCATGCAGGGGCTTGTGGGCAACTTTCGCCTGCAGCCAGGAGATATTGTGTACGTTCCCGAGTCATTGCTGTAGGAGGCTGGTCGCGCTGCCGCGTGGCTGGAACTTGAACGACCATGCAAAGCGACCTGCGCGATGTCCGAGCAACTGAGGCGAGTACGCCTGACGAGCTCGCTCGCAACACCCTGAAGATCCTGTCGCAGCGGCGCTGGTGGTTCATCTTCGCCGCTATCGTGGTGATGAGCGCGGCCATTATCGTCACCCGCCACGAGCGCAAGGAGTACCGCGCGACAGCGTCGGTGTTCATCGACAAACAGCCACCGCGTGTTCTGGCGGGCGTGAGCGAAGTGGTGGACCTCGGCGCGACCGGCTACTGGGGCACGCAGCAGTACTACCAAAGTCAGGTCCAGATCATGCGATCGCGAGACGTCGCCCAGTTGGTCGTTGATCGGCTGGGGCTCGCGACCGACCGGCACTTCCTCGGTCTCGACCGGACCGAGGGTCAACTCTCACCCGAAGACGAGCAGGCGGTTATCGCCCAGGCGGACCCAGCCGGCGCGCTGGCCGGACGGGTGCAGGTCGACCTGAGCGACGCCTCGATGATCGCTACGATCTCAATCGAGGACACGGACCCGCAGGTTGCGCGCGACCTGGCCAACGCGGTGGCGGAGGTCTACCGGGATCGCAACCTGGAGCAGAAGCGACGTGCCGTTCGCGACGCGTACGCCGACTTGCGCGCGATCGTCGACGAGATGGCCCGCAAGAAGGACGAGGCGGATCAGAAACTGATCGACTTCGAGATGCGCAACAACCTCAGCAAGAGCAGGCAGGAAGCGGCCAACGAACAGGTTCTCACTTTGCATCGCCAGCTCAGCCAGGCGGTCGACAGACGATTCGCAGGGAGCGAGCGAGTCAAGGAACTCAGGAAGTACCGCAACGACTCCGATATCTTCGCGACTGGCACGCCGACCTTGATGGACAACCGGCTGCTCGGCGAGCTCAAGAGCCGCTACCTCGAGCTGTCGATCGCCAAGAAGGAGTTGGAGAGTTCCTATCTCAATGAGCACCCAAAGGTCCAGACCATCGACCGGCAGCTCGGTCACGTGCTCGCCACCGGCCGCAAGCATCTCAACGCGCTTTACACTTCCGCAACGGTTGAACTTAATTCGGCGATCGCGCAAGAGCGGGCCCTGCAGACCCGGCTTGGGGTCGCCGAGGGAGAAGAGCAGGAGACGCGGATGGCGTCCATCCAGCACGAGCGTCTCGTGGCCCAGCGCGACGATCACCGAACCCTCTACGAGAAGGTCGCCAAGCGTCTCGCGGAGACGGACCTGACCTCGCAGGTCGGCGTGAACAACATCCGCATCCTCGACGAAGCGGTGACGCCGCGCGTGCCTGTGCGCCCGAAGGTGCGCCTGAACATGGCGATCGGCCTGATCCTGTCGCTGTTGATCGGCACCAGCGTCGCTGTCGGCGTACACATCCTCGACAACACCATCAAGGGCCGCGAGGACGTCGAGCAGATCCTCAAGGTGCCGTACCTGGGCGCCATCCCCACTTTCTCGCCGTCGGACGCGAGCGAAGGCGCGGAGGTCCCAGAGGGCAAGCTAGACCTCTACGCTCACTTCCGGCCGAACTCGCGGGTGGCAGAGGCATCGCGCTCTCTGCGAACCAACCTGCTGTTCATGCGCCCCGAGAAGCCCCTGCGCACGTTTGTGGTCACCAGCGCCGACCCACGCGAAGGCAAGACGTCGACCTCAACGACGTTGGCGATCGCCCTCGCCTCCGCCAGCGGCAACTGCATTCTCGTCGACACGGACCTGCGCAAACCCCGTCTTCACAAGGTGTTCGGGCAGTCAAACAGCCACGGGCTGACGACCTACATTCTCAACGGCGGCTCGATCACGCAGTACATCTCCAAGACGGACGTGCCAGGCCTCGACCTGCTGGCGTGCGGGCCGTTGCCGCCCAACACCTCGGAGATCCTGCATACCGAACGCTTCCGCCACATCGCGGAGGTGCTCTGCGAGCACTATGAGAACGTGATCTTCGATTCGCCTCCGGTCGAGATTGTCAGCGACGCGCTGATTATCTCCAGCCAGGTCGACGGCGTGGTCTTGGTCGCGCACGCCGAAGCGAGCCGGCGCGAATCAGTCGCGTCGGCGATCCGCTCGCTGCGCAGCGTCAACGCCAATCTGCTCGGCATCGTCCTGTCGCGCACGTCGACCAGCGGCGCCGGCTACGGCTACTACTACGGCCGCGGCAAGCGCCGCTACGGACCGTACCGCTACCGATACGCGACCGCCGCCGAAGACGACGCGGCCGCCCGGGAGAGCGACAACGGCTGAGGTCAGCGCGAGTCAGTTTCGCCGCGCATCAAGCGAGCCATCATTGCGGATCAATCGCCTCGCGGGAGAAATCCTGGCAGGAAACGACCGCAGGAAGTTGATCCGCGGGGCGATCGCTGCGAAGCTACGGGCTTGGGTGCGCGACAACGGGCTTGGGTGCGCGACACAAGTACTCGCGGTTGCGCGACATGGCCTTGGGCCAGCGTGTGACCTGGGTCGAGAGTCAGCAAGACTGCTCGACGAGCTTTGCAGGCAGGGAGCCGCGGCAGCGATCGGCGACTGTCATGCCGGTGCGCGGCAGCGGAACCAACGTGAGCGCGCCGCGACGACGAGGCTGGATGTACCATGGATAAAGTCATCGGAATCGACCTGGGGACGACCAACTGCTGCGTCGTCGTCTACGAAGGTGACGAGCCCGGGGTCATCCCCAACGGTGAGGGGTCTCGGACCACGCCGTCGGTGGTTGCGTTCACTCCGGATGGCCAGCGGCTCGTTGGCGGCATCGCCAAACGACAGGCCATCACCAACGCCACTCGAACGGTCTTCGCGACCAAGCGGATGATGGGTCGCAAGCTGAACTCGCCGGAGATGCAGCGCGTCAAGTCGATGGCTCCCTTTGAGGTGGTGGAGACTGACAACGGTGACGTCGCGGTTCGCATCAACGGCCGTGCGTATTCGCCTCAGGAGATCGGTGCCTTCATTTTGCAGGCGCTCAAGGAGTCAGCCGAGGAATACCTTGAGGAGAGCGTCTCGGACGTCGTCGTCACGGTCCCCGCCTATTTCGACGACTCCCAGCGGCAGGCGACCCGCGACGCCGGCCGAATCGCCGGACTCAACGTTCTGCGGATCATCAACGAGCCGACTGCTGCCGCGCTCGCGTACGGTATCAACGCAGAGTCGAAAGGTACGATCGCGGTCTACGACCTCGGCGGCGGCACCTTTGATATCTCGATCCTCGATGTTTCGGAGGGAGTCTTCCAGGTGCGCGCCACCCACGGAGACACGTTCCTGGGCGGCGAGGACATCGATGGGCAGCTGGTCGAGTGGTTGCTTGCAGGCTTCCTGGAGGAGAGCGGCATCGACCTGCGCACCGACCCGGTGGCCTTGCAGCGCCTGAAGGACGCCTCTGAGCGCGCCAAGATCGAGCTCTCGAGCGTCGAGGAGACGGAGATCTCCTTGCCGTTCCTGACCTCGGACGAAGCAGGCGCACGCCACCTGCAGCGCACGTTGACCCGACCCGATCTGGAGACGGTTTGCCGAGATCTGATCGAACAGACCATCCACCACTGTGCCCAAGCGCTCACTGACGCGAACATGACCGCCGCGGACATCACCGACGTGCTGCTGGTCGGCGGCATGACCAAGATGCCGGCAGTGCAGAAGGCCGTGACTGAGTTCTTCAATCGGCCGCCCAACCGCACCGTCAACCCCGACGAAGCGGTCGCCGTCGGGGCCGCCTACCAGGGCGCGATCCTCGCCGGCAACGTCGGCGACGTGGTGCTGCTCGACGTGACGCCACTGTCTCTGGGAATCGAGACCGCCGGTGGTGTCATGACGAAGCTGATCCCGCGCAACACGACCGTGCCGGTGAGCGTGACCGAGATCTTCACGACTGCAGAGGATTTCCAACCGCTTGTGAACATCCACGTCTTGCAGGGCGAGCGCCCGATGGCGGCCGCCAACACGTCGCTGGCTCGATTCGAGCTCGTCGGTATCCCGCCGGCGCGGCGTGGCATCCCGAAGGTCTCAGTGACGTTCGATATCGACGCCAACGGCATCCTGTCCGTGTCCGCGAAGGACCTGGGCACCACGCGCGAACAGGTCGTCCGCGTGCGGCCCACCAGCGGCCTGACCGAGACGACGATCGAGCGCATCCTCGCCGAGGCCGAAGAATACAGCGACTCTGACCGCGGCATGTCCGAGATCGCCGAGCTACGCCGCCGAATCCAAGGCCTGATCTATACGACCGAGCGCTCGCTCGACGAACTGGCGAATTACCTCACAGAGTCCGAACTGAGCCAGATCCGGGCCGACCTGGACCTCGCGAGGCGCAATGAGGAGACCGGCGATCAAGAGATGATTCGCGAGGCCCTCAAGGAGCTCGAACGGTCGTCCTTCCGCCTCACCGAGGTGATGTACAAGGACTTCAACTAGCGACCACCTTGTGGCCGACCCGGCGTCGCGTTCGGCCGGTCCTCTGCGCTGTTCAGGGCGCCAACGGCCACCCGAGCGGTCTTCGTGCGCCGACGTGCAAAGCTACCAACCAGACCACTATCGCCTGCTCGGCGTCGCCCCCCAGGCGGACGCGGACGCGCTCAAATCGAACTATAGACGTCTCTCGCGCGTCTTCCATCCTGATCGGCAAGGCGGATCAGAGGCCGCGACAGAGCGATTCAAGCTGATCGCAACGGCCTACGCGGAGCTGCGCGAAGAAGAGAGCCGAGCGCGCTACGACCGGCTGCTGCTCGTTCGCGATCCACTGCGCTTCGTCGACGACCCGCGAGCCGAGCGTGCGCTCGACGTGCTCGACGCTGTCGTCAACCGCATCGCAGATCGACGCAAGCGTCTGCCACGCAGCCGGCGGGGACGCGACCTGAGGGTCCGCGACGAGCTGGACTTCGCGACCGCCACCTTGGGTGGGCGCATCGAGATCACAGCAGCCTGGCGAACCCGGTGCACCGCTTGCCATGGCGCGCGCACCATCGAACCCGCTCGCAACCCAACGTGCCACATCTGTGCAGGCAGCGGTCAGGTCCGGATGGGTCTTCGCCGCAATCTGCAACGATGCGGATTCTGCGAGGGCGACGGTACGGTCCTGCTCGCGCCCTGCCCAACCTGCGCAGGCAGCGCCGACGTCGAGGTCGAGCGTACGCGACCGATTCAGGTCCCTCCCCGGACGCGCAGCGGCAGCATCTTGCGCGCGCTGGGCGGCGGCGAGGCGTCCCTGGATGGCGGTCCTCCGGGCGATCTGGTGGTCGAGGTGAAGGTTCGTCCACACCCGCTGCTTGTGGCCGAGGGCGACGATCTGCGCTGCGCGGTTCCGCTGCTATGGTCCCAGGCGGCCAATGGCTGTCGCGTCCGGGTTCCCACGCTGGAGGGGCTGGAGTGGCTTCGGATCCCACCTGGCACGCCCGCCGGCCGGGAGCTTCGCATAGTTGGCCGCGGCATTCCTCGTCGCGGCGGCCGCGATGAGCGCGGTGACCTGCGCTATATCGTTCAGATCGACAGTCCCGAGGGGCTCGACGACATCGGCCGCGAGTGGTTGACCAAGCTGGAGAGCCACGTCGGCGCGGCTACCTTCACCCGCGTCGCAGCGTACACCGCCGAGTTGAGCCGCCTGGGAGCCACCGAGGCACCCGACGCGGAGTCGCCATAATGCGAGTCGCGCAGTTGGGCGAGCTCGCGCTGATCGAGCGGCTCAAGCGGCTGTTTTGCGCGCGCGAGCCGGCCGCCGCGGAGTCCGTCATCAGCGGCAGACTGCGAGTTGGCATCGGCGACGACGCGGCCGTCGTCGAGAGCCAAGGCGCCCTCGCCCTATGTGTTGACAGCATCGAGGCAGGCTGCGACTGGCTGCCGGACCGAACGCCACCCGAGGCCATCGGCCATCGCGCCGCAGCCGTCAACCTGTCTGATCTCGCCGCGATGGGCGCCGCTCCCCAGTGGCTGCTGGTCGCCCTGCGCCTCGATCCAAATGACGAGGTCAGCGCCATCGAACGAGCGGCAGCCGGCATGCAGGCGCTAGCAGTCGCACACGGTACGCGCGTCATCGGCGGTGACCTGGACATTGGCGTCGGTCCGCAGCGCTGGACTGTCACGGCTGCCGGCTCGCTGGTGGGCTCACCGATGTGCCGAGATGCCGCGCGACCTGGAGATCTGATCTGGCTGATTGGCGAGGTCGGCCGGGCAGCCATCGGTCTGCAGTGGCTGACGCGCGAGCCGTCAGACGCGAGCGAACGACGCAGTTGGCCGCCCTCGGTGGACGACCCAGCGTATGCCCATCTCGCGCCACAGCCACTGGTCGCGGCGGGCTGCGCCCTGGCCGCGTCTGGCGCGAGGGTCGCCACGATCGACGTGTCCGACGGCCTGTGGCTGGATGCGGAGCGGTTGGCGCGGGCGAGCGCGGTCGACCTGGAGCTCGATGTATCCCGACCGCGCTGGCTCGGCGGCGCCCTCACGACCTGGTGCGCGAGGCGGCAGATCGACTGGCGTGCGGCTTGTGCGGCCGGTGGCGATGACTATGCGCTGCTGGTCGCCGCGGAGGCCAGTCTGGACGTCGCGGCGGTGGTCGCGGCGACCGGCTGCGTCACGGCCGTGCAGGCGATCGGCCACGCACGAACCGGTGGCGGCGATGTGCGCCTGCGGATCGCGGGCGAAGTGCCGCAGGTGGCACAGCGCGGCCACTTGTATGGCTTGAGTTGAAGGGACCCGTGCGGCGCCAAGCGACTCCTTGAGCCGCGCCATGCGGGGAAATGCGCGCGGCCATCGCGGGATCTGGCGCCGGCGCCCCCGGTGCAGGGCGGCCCGTGGCGGCGCCTTGTCCGAGATCGTGCCGGAGGGTACGCTTTCGGCATGCGAAGACGCACCTTCTTGCAGCTGTGTTCCGCATCCGCCCTGGCCTCGTCGGCCGGACTGGCGCTGCGCGGCGACGAGGCCGGCCAGCCCAGGCTGATGCACGTCGAGGGGCGGCCGAAACTCCCAGGCAGTCGTTTCGACGTCGTCATTTCGACTGACCTGCTGGGACCGGCCGAACTTGTCGTGGCACTGGAGTCGCCGGGCGGGCGGCGCGTCGTGGCCCGCAGGCCGGCCGAGGCGGGGGAGCGGATCACGGTCGTGACGCCGCAGCCAATCGAAGGTGAAGAGACCGGCGTCCATGTGGTCGCGCTCAAGCTAGTGCGTGGGACCGAAACGCTCGACGTGTGTCGACCCGGCGGCTACGAGATCGGCGCCTATCGGTTCAGCGCATGATCCGGTCGCGCCGTCTGTCTCCCGCTGGGCGGGCTCGTGGAAGGCTCCAGGGCGGGCGCCTGGGGCTCTGGGTCGTTGTCGCCGCTGCTGGGATGTTTGGGGTGGTGACGGATTCCAATGGCGGCGAGCCGGTCGAAGCTGTGCCGCCGATCGACTTACCCCAGATCCGCATCAACGACATCGACACCAGCGCCTTCCCCAAGGTTCGCGTGCGCGCGTCGATCCTCGACCGAGCGGGGCGACCGGTCCAGGTCAAGGCGATCAACAAGTTGGCGGTGATCGACGGCCGAGATCGCACACGCGATCCGCTGATCCGCTTCAACCTGGGCAAGGCACTCGACGGCCGCAAGGACGGAAAGATCTGGCCGGCCGACAAGGCGGGCAACAAGGTCGCTGCCGTGCTGGTCGTGGCCGGCTACCAGGCGACGGCGCTGCGCGACGGTAGCCTGGGCCGGCGTGTGAAAGAAGCCGCCGGAACGCTGCTCAAGCCATTCGGCAAGACCGACCGGGTCAACGTGATCTGGTACGCAGATCGCCTGGCCCGCTACGTCGGCCTCATGGGCCGCACCAACGAGCTCGCCGACATCGAGACCAGCCGAGATGCGTGCGGCGAGGCACGGGCCGAGGCGATCAGCGGCGGGCCTGTCACCGGCGGTCCCAAGGCCGACAAGCCGCCGGCGCCCGGTACCGACCTTTGCGGCCTCGCGGCCGACGTCAAGGCCGTCGACACCATTGTCAAGGGCGCCGCTTTCGAAGGCTACTACCCGCGGCTGTTCAACCTTGGCGCCCCCTTCTACAGCCACAAACGCTACTGCAAGGTGCCCGACGAGGCCCTGAAGTCATTCGGCCAGATCACCCCAGAGAACACCACCAGGCGCCTAGAGGAGCGCGAGCGGCGACGCCTGCAGGGCAAGTCCCTCGATTGGGAGACATCGGCCTTCGACGAGGCGCTGCGACTGCTCATCCAAGATGGACGAGCGGACGAAGAAAAGGTGATCATCGTGCTCAGCGACGGGCGCGACGGCTACTGGCGGGACCTCGACAACTGCCGGCAAAACCCGCCACGGGAGTGCACCGACATCCCCGAAAAGCAGCATGGACGGCGCGAGGCCTGCGTCCGTGCCTTTCTCGACCGGCGGATCGTGCGCGAACAGACCATCTTCAAAGCGCGCGCAGAGCACTGGATCGGGGTCGCTCGGGCGGCCCGGATCAGGGTCTTCGCGATCGGCCTGGGTATGCTCGGCGAGCCATTCGAGCTCGCCCGCCTGCGCCTGCTCGCCGAGCGCACAGGCGGAACCTACCGTAGTGTCGGCGCGGGTGACGAGGAGCAGATCGGTGTGCACGCGACCAGCACGGCTGCGGAGGTGATCGGCCAGCTCGTCATCGACTTCGTCCACCAGGAGCCCGAGGCCGTCTACGGGCAGCCGATGGGGCTGAAGTTGGAGGTAGATCTGGAACCGACGATGGTCCGCGGGCGACCGCACCTGGTGTCGCCGACCTTCGTGGTCGATGTGGCGACACCGCCGACCCTGCGAACCCGGCTGCGCGAGGGCGTGCGCGACGTCCTGATCTCCGCCCAGGAGGCGCTGGGCTACAAGCTCTATGTCGTCACAGGGATAGCGATCATGGTGATCGTCGGCCTGTTGATGCTGCTGATCCTGTTCTTTGTAGTTCGCAAGATAGTGCGTCTCTTCGGGCGGTCTGAATCATGAGTTCGAGTACGCCGAAAACTCACCGGGCTGCCGGTGTCGGTGTCGACCTCGCCCAAGGAGGGGGAGCGCCGTCGCCGAGGCGCACAGTGGAGGTTCGCCACGGTCCGGCGAACGCCCGTGACTGGATCATCGTCGATGGCCAGCGCAAGGAGATCCCCGATACGCAGATCGTCACCTTCGCGGAGGACCACAGCTGGGACTTCAGCCGCCTGGTGCACGAGAACGCGAATCGCGAGTACACCTACGCGCGTCGCAACGAAAAGCACGAGCCGGCGAAAGACCTGCTGGCCGCCCAGGAGGTGATCGACATGGTGGTGGTGCACTCTGACATCACCATCAACTCGGCGGGCTGTTTCAGGGTTCTGAAGGCGCGCGGCTACTCGACTCACTTCATGATCGACTGGGACGGCACGATCTATCAGGGCACAGACGTCATCCGCAAAGCGATCCACGCCGCCTGCCAGGACATCGCCGACGTCAACAACCGGTCGATCGGCATCGACATGAACTGCCTCTTGGTCAACTACGCGCGCAGCACAGTTCCGGCGCCAGGCGCCGTCGGGCTGGGCAATCAGTTCAGCCAGGGCGGCGAGCGTCGCATGAGCGACCTGGTCGAGCTCAACGGCGTCGGGTGGAAGAGCTGGGGGTACACCGACGCGCAATACGACAGCCTGGTGAAGCTGCTCAAGGCGCTCGCGACTGTCCTGCCGAAGCTGAAGCTGACGGCGCCGATCGACGAACGCGGCGAGATCCTCTGGCGGGTGCCCGCGCCCGAGGACATGAACCCCGAGAAGATCGGTATCTACGGGCATATGCATCTCACGGCAGAGAAGTTCGATCCGGGACCGGGTTTCGACTGGCCCAGGTTGCTGCAGGGCCTGTCCAAGGAGCACAACCGCTTCCCGATTGAGCTCCTCGCGGGGCGGTCGATCCCCAACCTGCTGACTCGCGACAAGGTCACCGTGCTGGCAGATGAGTTCTACGCAAACGCCGAGCGCAGCGAGCAAGGGGGCTACTACCCCATCGGGCTCAACGGACAGTGGCACGGTGGCTGCCACATCCACGCGGACCAAGGCGTGGAAGTCCGTGCGATGTTCGACGGCGTGGTCGTCGCCGCGCGCAACGGCGACCCAGCGGAGATCGGCTCGAACAACTTCGTCTTGCTCCAGCACGTCGTGCCTTTCGACCCCAATGACGACAAGAAGTCGTTCACATTCTACTCCCTGTACATGCACCTGCAGCGCTTTGACGATGAGCGCGCGCCCCTCACGGCCGACGAGCGCGACCGGCTCGGTGGCAAGGCGGCCAAGGACACAGCCCCGGCATGGGTGTGGGCGGCGCGGCGCGTCAAGACCGGCAGCGACGCCGACGAAGAGGACGAGCCGCGCACCGACGAGGAGCGCGAAGAGGACGAAGAACGGACCGACGGCGGCGGTCCCTCGAAGGACGGCGACGACGAGGAAGAAGATGCCGTTCGTCGAGAGAAGCAACCTTATCTGGACGTCGGCAAACACCTGTCCGCGATGAAGCGTGGCGACGTCGCGCTCTTTGCCGCCGATGGCACGGACCAGACGCGGGTAGCGGCGGGTGACCCGCTCGGCCGGATCGGCTTCTTCGGCGAGGACAGCGCCGACGCCATCGAGGGCCTCTTGCACGTCGAGGTCTTTGCCGACGGTCGGTGGCGTCAGACGATCGACCTGCTCGGCGTGCATGGCGCCCATTGGTGGGAGCTCGAGGCCGACGCGGACGACAACCTCAGCGTCGACACCGACGACCTGCTGACAATGGTGGCCCCAGACAGCGCAGGGGCCAGACGAAAGAAGCTCGACGACTTCATCTTCAGCGCGCGGCGGGTGGCCGAAGACGACATCATGGACTTCTTCACCCGCGACGCAGACGAGACAAGCCAGAAGCCGCTGTTGCGCAGGGCCATCACGCGACATGTCTCAGAGTGGAGCGACCAGGTGGACTGGTTCAAGTCGCTGACGACGGCGCAAGGGTGGGACGAACAGGTCAAGGAGCTCGCCGATATGCTCGCGAACGACCAGGGGCGCTGGCTTCGCACCCTCTTCGCTACGCAGATCACCAGGCAGCTGCCGTTCATGTGGCTCAACGCCGAGGTCGCCGAACATATCGGCCTGCAATCGGGCAAGACCTGGGACGGCCTGCTGTACTATTTCCACCCGATTCACTTCGTGATGTGGATGACTTTCCACACGAATACACGTCTACGCGTGCTCGCCAAGGGCCGGGACAAGCGCCAACTCGCGAAGCTGCGCCGCAAGGAAGAGGCGGCACGCAAGGACGTACTGGCGCGAGGCGATTTCCCAGAAGACTTCGATCACGGCGCGGGCGACATGGTTGACGTCGACCTGAGCGTCCGCGATCCGGCTGAGGTTCTGCGCGAGCTGTGGGACGTGCCGGCGCAGCCCGGCGAATGGCGGCGCCGCATCGACGAGGACCGATGACGGGACCAGCCCGCACGCGAGGCGGGCGACGCTGACGATCAATCCACCGAGCGACCACAACGGCGCTGATGACCACGAGGAGGCACGAAGGTGACGGCCAGCCGCGACCAAGCAACAGAGCCCGCAGTCGATGCGACAGAGCGAACCGTGGCCTTCTATCCGGGCTCGTTTGACCCGCTGACAAACGGCCACGTCGACATCATCTTGCGGGGGCTGCGCACGTTCGAGGGCGTGATCGTCGCGCTCACCCACAACGTCTCGAAACAACCGCTCTTCAGCCTCCAAGAACGCAAATCGTTCATCGAAGAGGTCTTTGCCGATGTCGAGCGCGTACAGGTGGTGATCTTCGAGGGCCTGATGGTCCACGCCGCCCGCGCCCACGGCGCGCGCAACGTGCTTCGCGGCCTGCGGGGCGTGGCGGATTTCGAGTACGAGTTCCAGCTGGCGACCATGAACAAGACGCTGGAACCCGAGATCGAGACGGTCTTCTTGATGACCGAGAAGAGCCACGCCTTCGTCTCGTCCAAGCTGGTCAGGGAGGTCGCTGGTCTGGGCGGCGACGTCTCGCAGCTGGTGCCATCGGTGGTCGCGCGTGCCCTGGAAGAACGCTTCGGCCCGCCACGCAGCAGGCACACGATCAACGGGTCGTGAGAACGGGTCGTGAGAACGGGTCGTAGGAACGGGCCGTGAGAACGGGTCGTAAGAACGGG
>CALGHC010000765.1 GCA_937915965.1 uncultured Myxococcales bacterium | reverse complement strand
CCCAAGACCTGCAAGGACGGCAACCCCTGCACCACCGACGCGTGCAATGGCGACACCGGCGCGTGCGTCTTCAACAACGCGGACGGCATCAGCTGCAACGACAAGGATCCGTGCACCAAGACGGACGAGTGCGCTTCGGGAAGCTGCCTGGGCGAAGGCGAGATCGACTGCGATGACGGCTACGAGTGCACCGCCGACTCGTGCATCGCCGGCGCGGGCTGCCACCACGCCCCACTGAATGGCACCGAATGCAGCGACGGCGCCCTCTGCACCGTCACGGACGCGTGCGTCATGGGTGTGTGCGTCGGCATCCAGCGCACCTGCGACGACAACAACGGCTGCACCATCGACCAGTGTTCGCCCGCGGAGGGCGGCAAGTGCACGTGGAAGTACGGCTCCATGGGCCCTGGCAGCTGCTCGGGCGCCAAATACTGCGTGTGGAGCGAGTCATGCGCCGCCTCAAGCGACCCCTGCTTGAAGGTCCAGTGCAAGGAGAAGGACGACAAGAAGCGGTGCTCCTACTCGGAGAAGCACGGCCCGGGCTGCCCGTAGGCCTCGGCTCTAGATCGATCGCCGCGCTCGCGCGTCCGACTGGCTTCTGGCCGCGGTTGCGCATCACGCGGAATGCGTTTATGTCTGCCACTTGCGCAGGGGGCGACGCCCTCTCGCCCCATTTTGACAGCGGGTTCAGGCCTGCAGACGCTGGGCCTCCTGGCCTGGCACGGCGACGACCATGGAACGGGTTTGCCCCGAGTGCGGCACAAAGACCGAAGAGTTGACCTGTCCTGACGACGGCGAGATGACTCTCGTCGTCAAGAAGGCCAAGGATCAGACGCTCGATATGGTCGGCGAGGTCATCGGCGGCCGCTACCGGATCGAGAAGGTCATCGGCCAGGGCGGCTTTGGCGCGGTCTTCATGGCCACCCACACCGCCACCGGCGATACGGTCGCCATCAAGGTGCTGCGCACCGACGTCGAGGACAACCAGGACGTCGTCGCTCGCTTCCGCCAGGAGGCGAAGGCGACCAGCAAGCTCAAACACCCCAACACGGTTCGCGTCTTCGACTTCGGCCAGATGAACGATGGCAACCTGTTCATCGCCATGGAGTTCCTCGACGGGCGCACGCTGACCGACATGATGCGCGAGGAGGCGCCTGTCCACTACGCGCGTCTGGTGCACATCTGTCAGCAGGTGCTCAAGTCCCTCTCCGAGGCGCACAGCAAGGGCATCGTCCATCGCGATCTGAAGCCAGACAACATCTATCTGCAGAACATCCATGGCGAAGATGACTTTGTCCGGGTCCTCGACTTTGGTATCGCCAAGTCCGTGATCGGCGAGGACACCAACATCACCTCGACTGGTGCGGTGCTCGGCACGCCGAAGTACATGAGCCCAGAGCAGGCGCGCGGCCAGCCGGTCGACCAACGCACCGACCTGTATTCGATGGGCGTGATCCTCTACGAAGGTCTCACCGGGACGCCGCCATTCCAGGCGGAGACACCCCTGGCGATGATCCTCCAGCGGGTGACCGAGGACCCGCCGAAGGTCCACGAGAACATCGCGATGCCGGTGCCGATCGGCCTGTGTGACGTCGTCTTCCGATCGATGGCGCGCAACCCAGCCGACCGCTTCGACGGCGCCGACGAGATGATCGATGCGCTGCAGAACGCGCTCGATACGCCGATCGCCGAGCCCCTCGGCGTCGGCGCGCTGCCGACCGGTGATGGCGCGGCAGGCGGCACCCAGGTCTACGGAGCGGCAGGTTCGAGCGTCAACGCGGCGCTGGGCTCGGGCAAGGACAGCGCCAACCAGAGCATTCAGGTCGACGGATCTGATCTCGACGACGCGACGTATGCGGCTTCGCCCGAGCAGGTCGCTGAGGCGCTCGCCGCGAAGAACGCGCTCGACGCCACCGGCGTCATCGATCAGGACGGCGTCTCGACGGTCGCAGCGATGTTGCCCCACGGCGCCTACGCCGCCTCCGGCCAGGCGGGCCTCGCGGC
>CALGHC010000764.1 GCA_937915965.1 uncultured Myxococcales bacterium | reverse complement strand
CAGCTCGTCAACGCAGTCCCAGGAGTCGAACTCGCTGGCGCGGTCGTGCCGCGGCCGACCAGTGCTTTGAACGCGGACGACAGCTGGTCGGCGACGCCCGCGTGACGCGGGTGATGCGGAGCGCTGAGGTCATCTGTGCTGCGATGCTGGGCGTCGCGGTGCTTGGCGGCTGCAGCACCCCCAAGTCCAGCGCTCCTGCTGCGGCGGGCGACGGCGGTGCGGCGATCTTTGACACGGCCACCGTCGGTGACAGCGGCGCGGACGCGACCCTGCGAGCCGATACGCCGAGCGCCAGCGACACGGCGGCGAACGTCGACACGACGCCGAACGACGGCCACGCACTTGATGCCCAGCTAGTCGACGCAGCCCAGCCCGACGCAGCCCAGCCCGACGCATTCCAGCCCGACGCATTCCAGCCCGACGCACTCCAGCCCGACGCGGCCGTCAATGCCGACGCGACGCCCAACGCTGACGCGACGCCCAACGCTGACGCGACGACCAACGCTGACGCGACGATTGACGCTTACACGAACGCCGGCGCGGACGGCAGCGACGGCGGCGTGGCCGACACAGGCGTCTCGCAGAACGCCGGCAGCGGCTGCGCCGACGGCAGCCGCGAGGGGTTCATCGACGCCACAAAGTACCCCAAGGTGGCGGCCTGTGGCGGCGCTTGGACCGTGCCCGGCATCCATAACGTCACCCCGTCGTGCAACAATCAGGCTGGAAATACGGGTAAAAATCAGGCTGGCACGGGGTGCAACGTCAGCGACCTCTGTGCACCGGGCTGGCGCGTC
The DNA here is from genome assembly GCA_937915965.1 of uncultured Myxococcales bacterium. Classification (GTDB taxonomy): domain Bacteria; phylum Myxococcota_A; class UBA9042; order UBA9042; family UBA9042; genus CALGHC01. Next base: position 2,929 of record CALGHC010000764.1, on the reverse strand, counting down.
TGCTATGGCAAGGCCGACCTTCTCAGCCGCAACTCACTCGGCTGTCGCGACGTCATGGAGGGCACCACGGAGCCTGGCTTCTTCTTAGCCAGGACTTCGTCGACAGGCGCATTCAACTGCTCGCAAGACAGCACCAAATTCGGCGATCCGGGCACGCTCAACGACCTTTTCGGCTGCGGCAACCTCGGCTGCAGCGTCCCGCAGGGCACCTGCAGCGGGAACAAGACAGGCTGTGACCCCGCCGCCACCCCTTGTGTCGACAACAGCACCTGTGCGCCGGGCGTGTGCTTCCCACTCAACGTCGCTTCGCACGACCTGTGCAAGACCCTGCGTCACATGGCTGGCTGCACCTGCACGTTCACCGATCCGCCGGCCAACACCGCGGTCTCGTGCTCGCCGTCGTCTGGTGGGTGCGGCTGGTGCAAGCCGGTGAACTACTGGGAGAAGAAATTAAAGAAGACCTACCCCGAGGCGTGGGACTGCGGCAAGAGCGGCACGAAGGAGGCCGCAAACGTCGTCAAAAAGCAGGTGGATCTCGGCGGGGTGCTCTGCTGCCAGAACTAGGCGCGGCGGCGCAGCGGGGCGAGCTCGGTCGACGTCCAACGTCGCATCGACCGTGGTTGAGTCACCGCCGCGAGCGCGTCGGGCGCACAAAATCTACGCTTCGAACGTCAGTAGGAGCGCACTTGGCTTGTCCTGACAGTGTCCATGGTGGGGCATGCTTGTGGCGCGCCACGCCTCTCTGGCGCTGCCCGAACTCCGGCTCAGGTCTGGTCGGTGCCCAGCGCGCGCGCCCTACTCCTGCGACGCCGGTTTAGCACCAGCGCCAACGCAATACCCAGCAGCAGCCAATGCGCGCCGCCGTGAGAGGTGTTGGTTGCTGAGCACCCGTCATCCCCCAGTTTCGTTGGCTTGTGGGCCGGGAGCGACGTCGCGACGGCGTCGGCGTCGATCATGCTGGGCGCCACGGTGTCGGTGACGGTTTCAGTGTCAGTTTCAGTTTCAGTTTCAGTGTCAGTTTCAGTGTCAGTTTCTGTGCCAGTTTCTGTGCCAGTTGCAGTGTCAGTTGCTGTGTCTGATGAGGCGTCTGGCAAGGTGTCGGTTGCTGTGGCTGAAGATGCGTCTGACGAGGCGTCAGTCGCTGTGTCCGACGAGGTGTCTGCGTCGGCGTCTGCTGTGTCGGCGGTGTTGTTCCCCCCGTTCGCGATCGCTTCCTTCAGGGATCCGCTACCAAATGGGCTGCCGGTCGCGCCCTTGCAGTTGGCTTCGGCGCCGTCGATCGCGCCGTTGCAGTCGTTGTCACGGCCGTCGCTGCAGGTCAGGCCCACGTTCGGCCCTTCTGTGTGGCTAGGGGACGATGACGCGTCATCGTCGTCGCAGTCACCGCACAGCTTGCCGCCGGGATCACAGTCGCCGAGGCACCAGGCGTAGCCGTCCTTATCCGCGTCAGCGCACGGCTTCGCGGCCGCTTGGCAGGCGCCGTCTTGCTGGTCGGTCAGGCCGTCGCAGTCGTCATCGACGCCGCCCGAACACACCTCGATGGCGCCAGGCGAACGATCCTTGTCGTTGTCGTCACAGTCCGCCGGGGCCGCATAGCCGTCTTTGTCGAGGTCCAAGCTAGGCAGCGTTTTCACGCTGGGTTTACCCGCCACAACGTTCACCTCCAAATGCGCTACTGAGCCCGGCCGCGCGACGCCCTTGTGCCAAGCGTTGGCGACGGAGCCCTTCGGCCCGACGGTTCGGATCTGGACCTCAAAGCTGCCAAATGCGCGGCCCAGCACCGTGATGGTGTACGGACCCCCAGCGGGTGGCAGCGAGAGTTCGCGCGGCATTGAATCGAGCGCGTCGTCGCTGTTGGGGTCCTCGTCCGGCGCGACGTCATCGGCTACGACGTGGTACGCGCCCCCAGCGACCTCATCGAGCGCGCCCGCCTGAGGGTGCCAACCGACCCGCTTGCCGTCTTTCGCCGTCGCGAGCAGCTCCGCCGGTGAGTGGATGATCACGCTCAGGCTCGCCGGCGCGGTGCCGGGTGCGATCAGGCGCCAACCCGAGAAAAGGTTTCGGTCGGTCGGATTGCTCGCCATGCTCTCGATCAGGTTGGGGCTGGCGATCTTGCCGGGATCGGCTACCCGATAGCTGCCGACGAAGCCACCGGGTGCGGCGACCTCCATCCCGGTTTGCGAAACGGCGCTCGTCCACCAGACGGGCACGGTGCCGGTGCCGACGAGGAAGTGGCTGTTGTTCTTGACCCGCAGGATCGGGACCTTGCCGGCCGCGAAGAGCTCTTCTAGCTGCCGTGCCTCGTCTTCGGCGGTGCCGGTGAGCGACATGCGGTGGCTATAAACGAGCGAGTGGCGCGCCGCTATTACCGCCCAGTTGACCAATTGGAAGAACTTCACGGCGGTACCGGTCGCCAAGGTCGGCGTGCCCTGTAGCGAGGTGATCTCGGCCAGCTTCAGGTGGCGCTTGCACGGCAAGTGGGTGGTGGGATGCACCTCGACACCGGCAAACGCCGCATGGTTGAGCGCGGCGCAGCCGGTCTGGTCGAAGGGGTGGGCCGACGCGAGCATCCTCAACGCCGCCAGCGGTGTGTTGGAGCCGTCGACGACCGCGGGCGTCGCGTCGAGGGCGGGCTGGCCGCAGGCGTTGAAGGTGCTGAGATCCTTGTTCATCGAGCTTGTTCGCCAACTGCCGCTACGGTTGCGGTAGCCGCTGGGATAGACCTCGACGGTCGATCCGATGGTTGCCGCGCCCCCGGTCGGCAACGCGGAGGTCGCCGCGACGGTGCAGCACATCCGGACCTCGTCGGCGTCGTCACCGTAAACTGGCGCCACGCCGCTCGTGCACGCCGTGGCGCACGCCGCGCCCGAGCAGCAACCGCACGGGTCGAGCGGGTAGGTCGCCGCGAGCGTCGCGCAGGCCGCTTGGA
>CALGHC010000763.1 GCA_937915965.1 uncultured Myxococcales bacterium | reverse complement strand
GGCCGCCGGCGGTGCCGACTCGCCGGCAGCCGCGGCGCGCGCTGCTGGCGCTAACCGGCCCAGCGAGTCGCCACCGAACTGCAACGAGATTGACGCGTTGCGCAAGAAATCCGAGAGCGGCGCCGCCTCGCGCATGCGGCAGCGCGAGACGCGTCTCGCCAGTCGGCGTGCCGTCCGTCCCAACAAAGAGCGCGGCGCGGCCGAGAGCGGCGACGATCTGGCGATGTGGAGCGACGACCCCGACCCGCAGAGCGCCTGGCTGCGCGAAGGTCATCGGGCCCTCGCCGATGGTCGCTGGCTCGCAGCTGTGAGGCTCGCGCTGCGCGTCGACACCGTCTGTGGCGTCGCTGTCGCCGACGCCCACAAGCTGATCGGCGAGGCCCTGAAGGTCGCTGGAGTCGCGGCGGAGTCGTCCCAACCTGGCGCGAAGATCAAGCCGCTCTGCGAGCCCCTGCCCGATAAGCCGTCGCCGCGCCCGAAGGATCCGTCGCCGTATCTGAAGAACACCGATGTGAAGAACACCGATGTGAAGAGCACCGATGTGAAGAACACCGATGCGAAGAACACCAGGTCGTCGGAACCCTAGCGCGGTCTCCCGGCCAACCCGGTGATGGCGCGGCCACCTGCGTTCCGCCGTGTTTGACCTCGCCACAGGCTCGCGCGAGGGCCACAATCGCTCGACATCTCCACTGCGGTGGGTCAGATTGAGCCGCCCACGGAAGAGCCCCGTCGCGCGAGGGCGGCGGCTCGGAGACCCTGTCCATGCCACCGCCCGCAGAACCGCTCGACTCGCAGAACCTCGCCTACGTCGAGGCCCTCTACGAACTGTACGCCCGCGATCCGGGCCGGGTCGATTCGGCGTGGCAGGCGTTCTTCGAGCTCCAGAATGCCGAGGATGGCGACACGTCTGGCGGCGCGACGACCCCAGACACCCCGACGGCCGAATCCGCCAGCACCGGTGGGCGGGCCCACTTCAGCCGTGGACCTTCGTTTCGGCCGGCGAGCATCTTCAACCCCCCGTCTGCGCGCGCGATCGCCCACCGCGAGCTAGCGCTGCTTGAGCACGCCGTACGCGACCCTCAGTTGGTGGGTGAGCGACTCCCCTGGCTGCGCACGCTGGCGCTCTTCCGCGATCTCACTCAGGACGATCTGGCGCTTGTCGCCCAGGTCGCGCGTGACGTCGTGTGCAAGGCAGGCCAGGCGCTCTTCTACACCGGCGATGAGGGCGACGGCCTGTACATCATCGTCGAAGGACGGATGCGGGTGCAGCGCGGCGGTCAGGTGATCGCCGAGCTCGGTGCTGGCGAGGTTGTTGGCGAGCTGGCCATCATGGATCAGCAGCCGCGCAGCGCGGACGCTGTCGCCGTCAGCGACGTTCGTCTGCTCGAGCTGACCAGCGCTGCCCTTGACGAGCTGCTCGACCGCCACGGCCAGATCGCCCGCGGTCTCTTCCGCATCGTCACCCAACGGCTGCGCGAGACCAACGCCCGCCAGGAGCGGGTCGACATGCTGATCCGCGCCTACCGCGTGCGCGGCCACATGGTCGCCAAGATCGACCCCCTCGATCGCCGCCTCGACACCCACCCCGAGCTTGAGCTCGCCTACTACGGTCTGAGCGACGCCGACCTCGACCTGCCCTTCTCCAGCCGCACCATGCACGGCGCGAAGGTGCTCACGCTGCGGCGCATCGTGCAGCGGTTGCGCAACACCTACTGTGGCTCGATCGGCGCGCAGTTCATGCACATCGACGACGTCCGGGTGAAGGGCTGGCTGCAGGCCCGCATGGAGGACACTGAGAACCAGCGAAAGCTGTCGCGTGCCGAGCAGCTCCGCATCTACCGCAAGCTCACCGACGCCGAGGTCTTCGAACAGTTCCTCCACAAGAAATACCTGGGTGCGAAGCGCTTCAGCCTGGAGGGCGCCGAGTCTCTGATCCCTCTCCTCGACATGGCCGTGGAGGAGGCTGCGGCGCACGGCTGCGAGCACCTGGTGATCGGCATGGCCCACCGCGGCCGCCTCAACGTGCTCGCCAACGTCATGGGCAAGCGGGCGCAGCAGATCTTCGAGGAGTTTGAGGACGCCGCCCCCGAACAACAGATCGGTGGCGGAGATGTGAAGTATCACATGGGGTTCTCGTCGAAGCGCCGCACCCAGACGGGCGCGACGATGGACCTCTCGTTGTGCTTCAACCCCAGCCATCTCGAGTTCGTGGGCCCGGTCGTGCTCGGCCGCGTGCGCGCCAAGCAGGACCTGATCGGCGATCGCGATCGCGGTCGCGTCGTGCCGCTGGTGATCCACGGTGACGCCGCCTTTGCGGGCCAGGGTGTCGTTCAGGAGATGCTCAACATGAGCAACCTGCCCGGTTACACCACCGGCGGTACGATCCACGTGATCATCAACAATCAGGTCGGCTTCACCACCCCCCCCGAATCGTCGCGCTCGAACACCTACGCCACCGACGTCGCGCGGATGCTCGACATCCCGATCTTTCACGTCAACGGCGAGGACCCCGAGGGTGTGGCCCAGGTCATCCAGCTCGCGATCGACTTCCGTGGCACATTTCGCCGCGACGTCGTCATCGACATGTACTGCTACCGCAAGTACGGCCACAACGAAGGCGACGAGCCGACCTTCACCCAGCCGATCATGTACGAGGCCATCCGCGAGTTGCCCGGAGTGCGCGAGTCCTACTTGCGTAATCTTCTTGAACTAAATGGGATTTCTCGCGGCGAGGCTGAGGAGATCGACGTCCGCTCGCGCGAACGCCTCGAAGCCGACCTCGCCCGGGCACGCGCCCACAGCGACGCCGCGCCGAGCGAAGACGCCGATGGGCCGCTGCAAGAGCACGGTGATCTGCGCCCCGAGGGCCAACCGATCGACTGGCGTCGCTACTGCGGCGGCCCCGATCGCGCGGTCGCGGATGTACCCACCGGTGTGCCACGCGAGCGCCTCGCCGAGCTGCTCCACCGCACCACCGCCGCTCCCGACCACCTTGAGGTCCATCCGAAGCTGCGTCGGCTGTTGCAGCAGCGTGGCGAGATGGCCGAGGGCAAGCGCGCGCTCGACTGGGGAGGCGGCGAGGTGCTGGCGCTGGCCAGCCTGGTGGTGGAGGGCAAGCGCATCCGGCTCAGCGGTCAGGACAGCGGCCGAGGGACCTTCAACCACCGTCACGCCGTCTTGCACGACCAGCGCGATGGCCACACCTGGCTGCCACTGGCCGAGCTTGAGCCCGGTCAGGCACCATTCGACGTCTGGGACAGCCCGCTCTCCGAGGCCGCCGTGCTGGGCTTCGACTACGGCTACAGCCTCGAGGTCCCGGATGGGTTGACGCTGTGGGAGGCTCAGTTCGGCGACTTCGCCAACGGCGCCCAGGTGATCATTGACCAATTTCTGGTGGCCGCCGAAGACAAGTGGAACCAGCTCTCGGGTCTCGTGCTGCTGCTGCCCCATGGGATGGAGGGGCAGGGTCCCGAGCACTCGAGCGCCCGCATCGAGCGCTTCTTGAACCTCGCTTCGGAGGACAACATTCAGGTCGTCTACCCGACCACCCCAGCGCAGCTCTTTCACCTCTTGCGCCGTCAGGTCCACCGGCCGATCCGCAAACCGCTGGTGATCATGACCCCCAAGAGCCTGCTGCGGCACCCCGAAGCGGTGTCCAGCCTCGATGAGCTGGCGGGCGGCGGCTTCCAGAAGGTCATCGCTGATGTGGACGGGCCGCCTCTGGCGACGGCGCGACGGGTGCTTCTGTGCTCGGGCAAGGTCTACTACGATCTCGTACGATATCGGCGGACCCAGGCCATCGATGACGTCGCGATCCTGCGCGTCGAGCAGCTCTACCCCCTCGCCGACGTCGAGCTGCGCGCAGCCCTTGCAGACTGTCCCGACGAGACGGACGTCCGCTGGGCACAAGAAGAGCCGGTCAACATGGGCGCTTGGGTCTTCATGCGTTTCCGGATGGGGGGCCGTCTGTTTGGCCGTCTGCCCTTCCGCCACATCAGCCGACCCGAATCGGCCAGCCCAGCGACCGGGTCGCACTCGGCGCACGACATCGAGCAGGCGCAGTTGGTCGAGGCGGCGTTCGCTCCCTAGCGGCCGCGAGTGGACACCAGAGGGTGCGGCCCTGACCGGCCCCCGCCCAATCACATGACAAATGACGAGGCAGAATCATGGCTGAAGACATCAAAGTTCCGAGCGTGGGCGAGTCGATCAACGAGGTCTACGTCAGCGAGTGGCTGGTGGCGCTGGGCAGCTCGGTTGATCTCGATCAGCCGGTCGTCACGCTTGAGACGGACAAGGTCAACGTCGACGTGCTCGCGCCCGTCGCCGGCGTGTTGACCGAGGTCCTGGCGGCCAAGGGCGACACCCTCGAGGTAGGGGCGATTCTCGGCCGGATCGATGCCGCGGCCGTTGCGTCCGTTCCCGCGTCTGTTCCTGCGTCTGTTCCTGCGTCCGCTGCTGAGTCCGCCCCTGCGTCCGCTCCTGCGTCCGCTCCTGCGTCCGCTCCTGAGTCCGCTCCCGCGTCTGTTCCTGCCCCGGCGCCCGCGTCAGCATCCGCGGTCGCCCCTCGGGTGATGCCGGCGGCCGCGCGGATGCTCGCGGATGCCGGCGTGCAGGCCGGCGACGTGGCCGGTACCGGGCCCGGAGGCCGGCTCCTCAAGGAGGACGTCGCTCGCCACGTCGCGCAGTCCACAGCCGCGTCCGCGCCTGCTACGGCGCCCGCCGCCGC
>CALGHC010000762.1 GCA_937915965.1 uncultured Myxococcales bacterium | reverse complement strand
TGTACCTACAGACCCTCGCCGCGGCTCTCGCCGCGGTCCTGGCCCTCGCGGCACCCACGATATCGTGGGCGCAGGCGGCCGATCCCGGCGTCGACCGGAGCGACGAGGCCCCCGACGAGGCCGCGTCCCGGCTCAACGAGGAGGGCCGGGTGCTCGTCCAACAGGGCGAGTACTACAAGGCTTTGGAGAAGTTCCGTGCCGCGCTCGATCAGTTTCCGCTCTCCAACGCGATCTTCAACGTCGGCTCGATGCTCTATACCCTCAAGCAGTACGAACAAGCGTTCCCCTACTTGGAACAGACCCTCAAGGCGCCCCTGTCGACCGAGCAGCGCGACATCGTGCAGCAGCATCGCGAGCATGTCCTCGAGGCGCTCAAGCACAGCCACACGGTGACGATGATCCGCACCAACCCTCCTGGCGCTCGCGTCACGGTCAACGGCAAGCCGATGCCCTTTGTGGCGCCAGTGCGGGTCTTGATCGCCTATGGCGCTGCCGACGTCGGCCTCGAGGCAGACGGCTTCAAGTCGCAGACCATCGTCATCAAGACGACGCCCGAACAGCCTCCCGCCAAGAGCTACGCCGTTCGCCTCGAGCGCGAGGAGCCCTACGCCTCGGTGACGCTCTTCTGTCCGTCCGGCGCCGACATGTTCATCGACGGCGAGATGCGTGGCTTCGAGTTGGTGCGCACCAGGCTGCTGGCCGGACCTCACATGGTTCGCTGCGGCAAGACCGCCAAGGTGGTCGCTTTCGAGCGCAAGATCGCCGTGACCAAGGGCCGCGCCAATACATTCGATTTCAGCAAAGACTCCGAATAGGCGGCTCGAATGACCTCGTGGAGAACCGGAGGGTGCCGACTGGGCAGCCACCGAGTCGTGCGGCCGAGCGGCGCCTTGCCTCAGGCGGCTGACGTCCTGGATGTCAGCCTGCCGGCCTGGGACAACGAGCTGGTCATCGCCGTCGAACGTCTCAACATCGATGCGGCCTCCTTCGAGCAGCTCCTCTCGATCGGCGAAGACGTCGCCCTGCAGGTCGCTGCGATCGTCGCTGCTCGCGGCAAGATGCAAAACCCGGTCACGGGATCAGGCGGAATGCTGCTGGGGCGCGTTGTCGCGATCGGTCCGTGCTACGACGGGCCGATCCATGGCGCCGCGGTCGGCGCTCGTCTGGCGACGCTCGCCTCACTGACCCTCACGCCGCTCGCCCTGGAACGGATTGACGCCGTCCAGCCCCAAAACCACCAGCTTGAGGTGGTCGCGACGGCTATCCTGCCGCCATCTGCGCCCGTCTCGCTGCTGCCCGACGACCTCGCCGACGTACTGTGCCTCGCCGTGCTCGACGTCTGTGGGGCACCAGCGCACACCGCGCGGCTGGTCGAGAGGCTGCCGGATGGCGCGTCCGTGGTGATCATCGGCACCGGCAAGGCCGGCCTGCTCAGCCTCGCTGCTGCCCGGGCGACCCGCCCTGACCTGCGCCTGTACGCGCTCGATCGCTACGAGGCCGCGATCGACGACGCCATCCGCGCCGGTCTGGCAGACGAAGGCGCCGCCGTCGACGCCACCGACGCGCTGGCGGTGCGACGCGTCGTCGAGCGTTGGACCGACGGCCATTTCGCCGATCTTGTGCTGCACATGGCCAGCCTGCCCGCCACCGAGATGGCCGCGATCGTCGCG
>CALGHC010000761.1 GCA_937915965.1 uncultured Myxococcales bacterium | reverse complement strand
CCAGGCGGCCACTTCGGCGAGGCGCTTCATCATGGCCGTCGGCGGTTTGAAAGGTCTGCCGGTGACGCGATCCCAGGCTTGCAGCTGCTGCTGCCAGAAAGCGGCGGGGCGCGTCGTCGGCTTGCCTGTGACCGTCTCAACGCCGAAGAGGGCGTGCATCACGGTCAGCGCCGCCGCTCGGGTGACCAGCGGGCTGAAGTAGTAGCGCAGCGGCGATGCCATCGTCTCGCGCGCGGCGCACGCTCGGCAGATCGCGCTGGCATCGCTGAGATTCGAGATATTGAGGCCGAAGTAGACGTGTTCGAGCGGCCCTTGCTCGGTGGCGAACCAGAACGCTTCGACGGCGTCGAGCAGGGTGCCGCCAGGGAAGGCGAGCATTCCGACGGGTCGACCAAGCACCTCTGCCATTGCCTCCGGGTCCCAGTGGTTGACACGCGAGTCGCCGAACAAGACCACCGGCGTGGGGTCTGCGGCGTACTGGGACAGGAACCAGTTGTGAAAACTCACCGGCAGCGCAACCGCCTTCTTCTCCAGGCCCAGGTCGACGCTCCGGTTGTGGCCGAACGGGTCGATCGTGTAGTTGAAGCCTGCGAAACCAAGAAGAATACCCAAGAGAACCACCAGGTTGATGGCGTCGGCGCGGCGCGATCGCGGTCTGCGCGCGGCTTCGGCTGGGATGGCGGTCTCGGCTTGGCTCATCGTTGTTCTTTCGGACCCTAGAATTGGAAGTAGATGAACTGTCTCTGGCCATAGGCGCCGAAGAGGACGGTGACGATGATGAGGGCGTCGTTCCACGCGAGCCGCATCACCTGGCCTCGTCGCCCCTCGAGGTGCGGCCAGCCGCGTTCCTCGGCCCACTCGCGCAACCAGACGAACGCGATCAGCGCGACCGACGCTGCGAACTCGAAGGGGGTCACGCCGGCGGCGGAGACCAGATCCTGGTAGAGCAGCCTCGCGTCAAGGGTCAAGAGGGCGTGCAGGTGTGTGCCCAGGCCGACGCTCGCGCGCTCGAAGATCAGCGCCGCGTCGCCCATCGAGTTGGCCCGGAAGAAGACCCACGCGATCAAGGCCAGGTGGAAGGTGATCACCGCTTGCCACAGCCAGCGCAATCGCTTGTGGTCCGCGACCCCCAACGAGACGGCGATCCGCTCGCGCAGGCCTCCCGACAGCACCGCGATCGCCAGGTAGATGCCGTGCAGGCCTCCCCAGACGATGAACGTCCAGTTGGCGCCATGCCACAGCCCGCTGACCACAAAGGTGATCAGCAGGTTTGCGTAGCGCCGCGGCGTGCTCACGCGGTTGCCGCCAAGGGGGATGTAGACGTAGTCGCGAAACCAGGTGGACAGCGAGATATGCCAGCGGCGCCAGAAATCCGAGATCGAGGTAGCGAGATACGGGCGACGGAAGTTCGTCATCAGGTCGAAGCCGAGGATCCGCGCGGTGCCGATCGCGATGTCGGAGTAGCCCGAGAAGTCGCAATAGATCTGGAAGGCGAAGAAGTACGTCGCGGCGACGATGGTCAGGCCGCTGTGGTCTCCCGGGTTGTTGTAGATGGCGTCGACGTAGACGGCGAGGCGGTCGGCGACGACGACCTTCTTGAAGAAGCCCCAGACCATGAGCCGGGAGCCAGAGACGAGCCGCTCGTAGTCGAACGTGACGGGCTGATGGAACTGGGGCAGGAGGCGAACGGCGCGCTCGATGGGGCCGGCGACGAGCTGCGGGAAGAAAGACACGTACAGGGCGAACGTCAGCAGGCTCTTCTCGTGCTTGAGCTCGCCGCGGTAGACATCAATGGTGTAGCTGAGCGTTTGGAATGTGTAGAACGAGATGCCCACCGGCAGCAGCACATCGAAGGCCGGCACGTCGTAGAAGATGTTGAAATGGTTCAGGACGACGCGCGCAGATTCATTGAAGAAATTAAAGTACTTGAAGGCGAAAAGCAGGCCGAGGTTGGAGACCAGACTCAAACCGAGGTACTTGCGTCGCTGCGGTCGGTCGGGCAGGGCCGCCATGCGCCGCGACGCGAAGTAGTCGATGAGCGTCGATGCGACGATCAGGACGACGTACTCCGGCTTCCAGCACATGTAGAAGTAGTAGCTGGCAACGAGCAGGATGGCCTGCCGGAAGCGAGCCGGCGAGGCAAAGAACAGCGCCGCGACGACCGGAAAGAACAGCAGGAACTCAAAAGAGTTGAAGAGCATTCGCCGTTCCCGGGGAGGACTCGCCGCCGCTAGCCGTCGGGCCGACGGGGGGGCGTGCGGGGTCGTGCGCGCACGCGGCGGACAGGCCAGCGAAGGCTAACACCGTCTGCGGCCGGCGCAAGCTCGACCGCAGCGGCTTCGCGGGGCGTTCTTCGCGCCGCCGCTTTGAGGGCCGCGGCGGCGAGACAAAGGCGGGGCGCCGCGCTACCCTGCCGGCCTCACGTAGCGACAACCGCCCCCCGGCGCAGCCGATTCCACCGTCCAGGAGCCCGCCATGCCTACATTCGACCACCTCATCCTCAACGGACGCCCCGCTGG
>CALGHC010000760.1 GCA_937915965.1 uncultured Myxococcales bacterium | reverse complement strand
AGCCCTGTAGGCACCTGTCAGGATGTGGGATCGAGCTCGAGCGGCGCGCCGCCGCGGCTCGCTGCGACCGCCGCCGCGATGCGGCCCACGAGGCCGACCGTGGGCCCTTCGACCCGCGCGCCGCCTGCGCGCACCTTCCACTCGACGATGCCCTCGGCGGCGCGACGACCGACGACGACCTGCAGGGGCCAACCGACCAGATCGGCGTCCTTGAACTTCACCCCAGGCCGCGCGTCGCGATCGTCGAGGACCGCGTCGACGCCGGCCGAGCGCAGTTGAGCGTACAACGACTCGGCGAGATCGCCAGCCACTTCGTCCTTGCCGACCGCGATCACGACCACCTCGAAGGGCGCGATCGCCGTCGGCCAGCAGATGCCGTTGGCGTCGTGGTTCTGTTCGATGGCGGCGGAGAGGATGCGGCTCACGCCGATTCCATAACATCCCATCTCGAATGGCTTCTCGCGACCGCCCTCGTCGAGGAAGGTGGCGTTCATCGCCTCGGAGTAGCGGCGGCCAAGGTAGAAGACGTGACCGACCTCGATGCCGCGGAAGGTGCGCAGCTGGCCATCGGCGCAGCGCGGGCAGGGGTCACCGGCGACGGCGAGGCGCAGATCGTGGTGTTCCATGCCAGGCAGGTCGCGCGCCGGGGCGACGTCGACGAGGTGGGCGTCGGCGAGGTTGGCGCCGCACACCGCGCGGACCATGCCGGCGACCTCGTAGTCGATGACGTGACGAACACCCTGCAGACCGACGGGGCCGACGAAGCCGATGGGCAGGCCGCTGGCCTTCGCGAAGTCCTCGCCGTCGGCGATCTCAAGCAGCTCGGCGCCCAACGCGGCCTTGACCTTGAGGTCGTTGGCGTCGCGATCACCGCGCACGAAGGCGATCGCCGGAGCGCCGTCTGCCAGGTAGCAGACCGCCTTGATGGTCTCCTCGGGAGCGCAAGAGAGCAGCGCGCAGATCTCCTCGATCTTGCGGGCGTCGGGCGTCGCGACCTCGCGCCACGCCGGCACGTCTGTTGCGGCCGCGACGGCGACCGCGACAGCCGGCAGGCCGGCTTTCTCGACGTTGGCGGCATAGTCGCACGCCCCACACGACACGATCGCGTCCTCGCCGGAGTCGGCGAGCACCTGAAACTCGTGCGACAGAGAGCCGCCGATGTTGCCGGTGTCGGCCTCGACCATGCGGAAGTCCAAGCCGAGCCGGGTGAAGATCGCGCTGTAGGCCTCGACCATGGCGGCGTAGGTCACGCGTGCGCCGTCGGTGTCGGCGTCAAAGGAGTAGCCATCCTTCATCAAGAACTCGCGGCCACGCATCAAGCCGGCCCGCGGCCGCAGCTCGTCGCGAAACTTGTCCTGGATCTGGAAGACGTTGACCGGCAGCTGCTTGTAGCTGCGCAGGTCGTTGCGCAGGGCGTCGATCACCACCTCTTCGTGGGTGGGCCCGATGCAGAAGTCCTGGTCCTTGCGGTCCTTGATGCGCAGCAGCTCCGGCCCGTACTTCTGCCAACGACCGCTCTCGATCCACAACTCTGCGGGGATGACCATCGGCAGCAAGATCTCCTGTGCGCCAGCGTTCTCGAGCTCTTCGCGGATGATCCGCTTCACCTTCTCGAGCGTTCGCACCGCCAACGGCAGGAAGGTGTAGATGCCGGCCGCTGCGCGCCTGATGTAGCCCGCTCGCAGCAGGAGCTGGTGAGAGATCACCTCGGCGTCTTTGGGGGCTTCGCGCAGGGTCGGCACGTGCATTTTGGACAATCGCATGGGTCTTCCTGATGGCCAGTCACGGCAGAGCGGGGCCGCGGATGGTTGCGGATCGCGGATGGTTTGTCGACACGGCCGCGACGCCAACACCAACAAGACCCGGTCGCGGCAAGGTCCCGGGAGCCATGACGCCAAAACCGCCGACGGCCCGCCGGGATCGCTCCCGACGGGCCGTCGCTTCGGTTGGTATCCGGCCTAGTACTCGAATTGCTCGTGCATGGTGCGCACGATATCGAGCAAACTAACGCGGAACTGGTACTCCGAGAAGAGGTAGTTCTCCTGCAAAGTGCCGATGCTGCCCTTGAACGCGTCGAGCTCCACCTGGGCCTGATGGACCATGCGGCAGCCAGGGGCGAACAGCTCCTCGGTGACCTGCGGTGAGATGTAGGTCTTGCCCGACAGCGGGTCCGTGAACGTGCACAAGGTCACGCCCGCGGGCAGCTCGATCTCTGCCTGGTTGCCTTTGAGGAAGATGCGGCTGACGTCCATGTAGCTGCGATCAAAGCCCTGCGTGAGCAGCGACATGCCGTAGATCGAGGCGATCAGCGGCATGCGGAAGCGGCTGGTCGGGAAGACCGGTCGGCCGTCGGGGAAGATCCGGTACTTGCGGCATGCGCCCTCCTGGGCGTCCGGCACGTCCGGGTCGCATGCGGCCGGAGCCGCCTTGGAGTCGGCACCCACCCAGCTGCGCGACGCGAAGAAGTCAGTCTGGGCGTTGCCACCGTTGAGGACGCTCCAGCCATAGAACTCGGCGTCCTCGACGGCGACGCCGCCGAAGAGCTGCATCACCTGCCGCGGGAAGGCGTTGAAGAAGCTGACCAGATACCGCTGAATGTCCTCGTCCTCGTTGTGGCCGAAGTAGAAGGGCGGCGTGGGGTCGGCGAGCAGCACGAAGGCGGCGAGGCGATCGTAGATCTGGCCGCCGCTGACGGCGTGGTAGAGGTAGCCGTCGGAATAGCCCGGATACAAGGGCCGCGCGCCGTCCTCTTCGTTGAAGTGGTGGATGTCGCTGTACTTCGACTGCTCCTGGTAGGCGATCGGCTCGAAACGGAGGCGATCGCCGTTCCAGCCGTAGTAGCCGGGGGTCGGCCGGGCGATGACGTTGGCGAGCTTGTTGAACGTGATCGACGTCGCCAGCGCCCCGGAGAGACCGCCGTTGGGATCGAGGTCGTAGTCGATGCCGTACTTGTCGCTCCACCAGTTGCCCTTCTGATAGGTCGCCAGATCGATCATCCAGTACTGGTACTGACGCGCGGCTGCATACAGATAGCTCTCCACCGCGCCAGCGTAGCGCTCGGGGTGGTAGGTCTCTGAGTCGCGGGCGTAGCCGTAAAAGTACCAGTAGTTCTCGTAGTTATCGAGAGAGTTGCGAGCGATCTCAAGCGGATCGGCGCCCTCGTCGAAGGTCGAGCATGTCGGCGTCATGCCGTTGTACTCGTCGGAGCAGAAGCGATACGGCACCTCGACCGCGTCGGTCGCGCTGCAGTAGCGGTCTGGACCGATCTTGGCGCAGATCGCGCCACCGCTGCAGTCGCCGTCGGCCTCGCAGCGGTCGCCCTTGAACTTGCTCCACGACACCGAGCGCCGGGCGTAGATGTTGTCGACGCTGCCAAAGTACTTGGGCAGCGTCGAGTAGTGCAGCCGCCGATTGATCTTCAGCATCGCCTGCGGGCCGAACGAGACCAGCGCGCTCGCGGCGGGGTCTTCATCGCCAGGCGAGGCGAGATAGGCGTTCATCGCGGCGAGGTCCTCGCCAGGCGACTTGTCGAGGGCCGGAGGCGTGTCGAAGACGTCGACAAGATCGCCATAGCCGAACTTGATCGCGGCCTTGTCGTACAAGCCCAGGCCAGCGAAGCGACCATTGAACTTGGCGGTGTAGTCCATCACCGAGGCGAGCTGCCAGGTGCGGATGTGACCGAGGGACTGCGCCTGCGTATCGCCCTGCCACGGGTTGACGACGTCGCCCATGGCGTCGGCCTTCAGGTCCCAATACTCGCGGTGGTAGTTCATCGCGTCGGTGGACGCCTCGAAGTTGTGACGCAGGCCGAGCGTGTGGCCGACCTCGTGCTCCTGGGTGCCCTTGTAGATCCGGCCCCACAGCTCTTCTTTGATCTCGCCACGCAGACCCAAGACGATCTCGCGTCCGAGATCCTGGGTCGCCCGTACGATCGGGTCGGTGGT
Organism: uncultured Myxococcales bacterium; assembly: GCA_937915965.1. GTDB lineage: Bacteria > Myxococcota_A > UBA9042 > UBA9042 > UBA9042 > CALGHC01. Next base: position 5,173 of record CALGHC010000760.1, on the reverse strand, counting down.
GTCGGAGTACAGGGGGCTGGGCAGGAACTGGTTCTGCTCGGCATACGGGTGCATTCCCTCGGCGACGGCGACGGCGATGCGCAGCGACTGCATCAGGCGGCGCGACGAGCACGATGCCCACTGAAAGGTGTCGCCGGTCTTCTTGCAGACGCGGCCCTGGCCCAGTCCGCCAGACACAAACGTGCCGGCCTCGGCTTCGGTGCAGCTGGTGGGCCCGCTACCGTTCTTGGTCCACGCCGTGACGTACTCGTCCCAGTTGAAGACAGACGGCGTCGTTGTGGTAGCGAACGCCTCACACAGCGCCGTGTCGAAGCGCTGGCCGTACTCCTGCGAGAGGCCGAGGACCGCGTTGTCGGCGAACTGCTCGAGGTAGAGGTTCTCTTGCGCCATCTCGCGGAAGAGCTTCTCGCGCTTGCGCAGGCCGGCGATGTGAGCCCAGTTCGCCAGGCTCATCGTCTCGAGCTGGTCTTCGGTGAGGGCCGCGGCGGCGTCGGTCATGCCGCGCGGGTCGCGGAACAGGGCGTGCACCCAGTTGCCGCCACCCGTGAGCAGCTTGGCGTCGACCTCAGGCATCTGCTTGAGCGTCGCCATCCTGCTCGCCGCCCAGGTGCCCGCCGAGTCCGTCTTCTGCAGGCCCTCGTTGACGAGGCGCTGGCGCACGTCGGGGTCGAGCAGGTCCTTGACCGAGGCCTGGGCCTCGATCGTGGTCTTCGGGCCCTTGTTGCCGTAGTGCACGAGCGCCTTGGCCTCCATAAGGAACTCGTCCTCGGAGCCACGCTTGATGTCGTTGAAGTCTTTGACGCCCGCATGGAACTCGATGGTCTCCATGGCGCGTTCGGCGCCGCGCTTCATCGCCGACGTGTATGAATGGGCGAATCCGGCGATGGTCTCGCCGGTCAGCGGGTCCGAAGCCGACGGTCCGTAGCCATACAGGCCAACCTGCACCGGCGACGCGACCGCGTGCATGGCGGAGTAGCGCAGATCGCCGAACTGGTGAGCGGTGTCCATGTTTCGGCAGAACTTGCCGTTCGCCGTGCCGGTGTGTTCGGCGACCTCGCCGTTCTCGACCGTGTAGCCAGCGGCCTTGGCCTCGGCCGCCTTGGCGTCGCTGTTCTCGCAAAGGATGAACATCGGAAACGCAGGGCGGTTGTCGTCGAGGCACTTGGCATACGCTGCCGCGTCGGTCTGCGCGCCGCAATCGCCCGTGTGGTGGGCGACGGCGTCCGAGAAGGGCTCGCTCCACGACTTGGCGATCAGGATCGACTCGTCCATGAGGCCACGCGGGTGCTCCTCATTGGCGTAGTAGACGATCGGCACTGGGTTCATCTTGCTGTAGTCGAAGTCGCCCTTCCAGACCTGACCGCCCTTGCCGTCGTCCTCGAGCTTCTTGACGTAGCGGTCCCAGACGCGGTGGCGCTGCAGACGGCGGATCGCACCGCTGAAGTTGCTGCCGAACTGCAGGTCGTAGTGCAGCCGCTCGGAGCGGAAGTAGCCGAACTTCTCGAACTCGACGTCGTCGGTATCGCGAGCGACGTAGGCGCGGTCGGCGGCGTCAAACTTGGGCACCTCGAGGAAGAAGCTGCGGACCTTGAACTCCTCGGAGTTGCAGTCATATACGCCGCCCGTGTACCAGGGGTAGAAGAAGCAGATCGGGATCTCACCGTAGCCCTCCAGGTAGGTCGTCGGCGCGGTGAGGATCATCCGGTTGATGAAGGTCAGCCAGTGCTGGCCCTTGCCATCGTTGTTGACGACGCCCGTCTTGGCCTCGAAGCCGGTCTCGAACTGCTCGCCCTCGGGCGCGGTGTCGCCCTCGTACAGGGTCACGCCAACGCTCGCGGACTTCAGCGGGCCGAAGGTCACGTCGGCCTCGGCGCTCATCGCCGCGCCAGCGCCCCAAGCGACACGCATGTAGGCGCGCTCGAACCAGAGGCGGTCGGTGGTGTTCTCGACCTTGACGTTGATCGCCTCGCCCGTGCCCGGGTGGTAGTCCTGCCGGATATCAAAGTGCGAGGTGATGGGGTAGGCCATCATCGGTGCGCCTTTGAAGACGTAGCGGGTGGTCTTGCGCACGCAGAAGCCCGCGTGGCTGGCTTCGTCGACGAGGCCGCTGGCGGCAGCCGTGGCGCACCACGAGCCGACGCTGCAGTCGTCGCCCTGGGTCTCGGGTGTGCAGCGGATCTGCTGGTAATCCTGCAGCGAGGCGTGCTGCAAGGCGTGGCCGTCGGCGTCCACCATGGGCACATCGGTGTCGCCCTTGAGGCCGAGGACCTCAGAGCCCTCCATGAACTCGTAGGTCCTGAAGAACAGGAGCGTCTTCTCCTGAATCTCGAAGACACCGCGGACCAGGCTGCTCTTCTCACCTGGGAAGGTGTAGGCGCCGGTGAACTGCGTCTCCACGGTCGTACTCTGGAGGTAGTACTCCCGACCGAGGATGTCGCTCTTCTTGGTCACGTTGGGCTGCACCCGATCAATCTCGGATACATCCTGGGCGCAACCACCAAGCGACGCGACAAGCGCAGCGAGGACAGCGAAAGCGAAGGCGTGGCGTGCGAACTTCATGGAGTCTCCTCCCGGAGGCATCGTCTCGTCGAGGGACGTCTGCGTGGTCTTGGTCGTGTGCATCGTGTGATTCATGACGTCCCCCCTAGCTGCCGATCTGGCCGTAGAGGGCGTAGAGCATGCGCAAGTAATCGAGAACCTCGAGCTCGGACTTCATCCGTAGCGCCAGGCCGTCCTTGTCGGCGCCGTCCGGCGCGGCCTGCCACTTGGCCTTGAGCTCGTTGAGCTGGGTGACCATGTAGAAGCCCGGCGCGAAGTACTGCTCGTGATACTGGGGTCGCAGCGCGACGTAGGTCTTCTTGCCGAAGGGGTCGGCGTACTCGACCGACTCGACCCCGCCACCGTGCTCGAAGGACTGACCCTGGCCCTTGAGCCAGACCGCCATCGAATCGGTGAAGGAAGGATCGAATCCGGCCGGCAGGTTGGCCGTCGCCTGCCAGGCGGCGAAGAGACGCAAGCTGAGGTTCGTGACCGACGGCTCGACGAGCTTGGCGTTGGCGGGCAGCGCCTTGAAGGGGTCGCGCGCCCGGTACTCGCCGCTCTTGGAGTCGACGTAGCCGGCGAACTCGCCCAGCGCGTTGGCGGCGACGCCACCGAGCAGGCTCGCGATCTCCTTGGGGTAGATCGTGTTGAAGCCGATGGCCGTGGCGCGGAAGATCGGCAGCTGCTCGCCGACGTAGTCGCTCAGGAAGCTCGCGGTAGAGTTGGTCATCGTCACGATCGCGGCGACCTTCTCCCAGTACGCGCCAATCCACTGCGGGTGCTGGAAGTAGTAGTAGCCATTCTCGCTCGCGAAGGTCGTCCACGGCGGCTTGCCGACGCCAAAGGGCACGTTGACCTGAGCGCCGGCGGCGCCGCTCTCGTAGCTGACGTTGCGATAGGCCTCGTGGTCGGCGTCCCAGGTGAATGAGCCTGGCGCGGGCGCGGCGAGGATGCCCGACAGCGCGCGGAAGGCGAACTCGGAGGAGCGACGCAGCGGCGCGCCGCGGAACGGGTTGTTGTCCCACCAAGGGAACCAGCCGTTGACCCGGTAGATGTTGTTGTAGAGCGCGTAGTAGCGCGCGGCGGAACCGATCGGGTTCATCCAGCGGTCCATGATCCGATTGAAGTACGACATCGGATTGCCGTAGCTGCCGAACCACATGCGCTCGCGCTTGAAGGCGTCGAAAATGTAGTACTCCTGCAGGGCGTGCGCGGCGTGCCAGGCGATCTCCTCCATGTGGGCGCCGGTGTCGAAGTAGTAGCAGCCCAGCGAGCCGCCGCGATACTCGTCCGAGCAGTACTTGTAGGGGACCTCGAAGAGGGTGCGGTCGTAGTCCTCGCGGCCAAACTTCACCGAGTTGGCCTGCTCGAGAACCACCCAACGCGCCGGCACCGAGTCACGCGAGCGCAGCAGCTTGGGCGGCATCCAGTCGTTGATGTAGTAGAACGGGTGGGTGAAGGCGCCCGCGTACTGCCAATACTGTGTCGCGATCGCGCCCGAGGCGTTCTCGGGTTCCTCGCCGAAGCTCTTGGCGTAGGTCACCAGCTGATCACGGGCGAACGACATGTCGGCGAAGACCTCGGAGAGCTCGCCGTAGCCGTACTTGATGGCCGCGTAGTCGTACTTGCCCAAGCCATGGATGTCCGAGTGCATCTTCTGGCCGTAGTCCATGATGGACGCGTACTGGTACTCCATGCGGCGGTTCTCTTGCTCCTTGGGAGTCATGTGACCGCGCGGCACGAACTTCTTCACGAAGTCGGTGGTCTCATCGAAGATCGGCGTCGAAGCCGGCACGCCGGTCTTCGCCGACACGCAGAAGCCGGCCGAGCAGGTCGAGCCGTCGTCGCAGCTGTCGTCCTTGGTGCACTTCACGCGGGCGCCGCAGACGCCATCGTCGCGGCAGACGTTGCCGCTGCCGCACAGGCCAGCGTTGTCCGCGGCGCAGGTGATCGGCTTCTTGACCGTCGCGTGACAGCCGCCCATCTGTACGCCGCCCGAGTCGACGCACTGGCCGCCGCCGCAAGCGAGACCACCGGGGCAGTCGGAGTCGCTATTGCACGACAGCTTCACGCAGGTCTCGCCGAGGCTGGACTCGCACTGATCGTCGCCACCCAGCGTGTTGCCGCCGCCGATGTCGATGTCCGCGCACAGCACCATCTCGCGCTCGCGACCGTTGTCGAAGTACTCGTCGAAGTAGTTGAAGACGTCGGAGGACGCCGAGAAGTTGTGACGCAGGCCGACGGTGTGGCCGATCTCATGCTCGAGCACGCCGCGGAACATCGCGACCGACAGCGCCGTGCGCAGGGCGTCGCCCTTGTAGCAGACCTTGTCGCCGATCTCGTCGCCTTCAAAGGTCATCGTCGGCGTCTCGCCCGGATCGCACTTCATGCGCTTGGCCAGACCGACGACCGTCGGATCGTTGAACTCCTGGGGCATGATGCTGTGACGGCCGAGGAAGAGGGTGCGCTCGCGCTCGTCGAGGCCCTGCTGAGGCGTCGCCCAGCCGGCGGGCGAGATCGCACCAAGCTGCTCGGGGACGACCGCCTCGCCTGGCTGCACGTCGCCCTCGCTGAGGACGAGCGCCATCTCGTCGTTGATCATCGCGCCCTCAAGCGGGGTGCCGCGGATCTT
>CALGHC010000759.1 GCA_937915965.1 uncultured Myxococcales bacterium | reverse complement strand
ACGAAGACGCATCCGACGAAGACGCATCCGACGAAGACGCATCCGACGAAGACGCATCCGACGAAGACGCGTCGGACGATGATGCACCGGACGCGGATGCCGGCGCCGGGGCAGATTCCGAGGCCGACGCTGGGGCCAACGGCGACGCCGAGGCCGACGCGGGGGCTGACGCCGAGGCCGACGCCGACAGCGGTGGTGCAATCGGCTGCACCAACGCCGGCGGCTGCGCCGCGGGCACCAGCTGCATGATCGGCGCCTGCGGCAGCCAAGGTTTGTGTGTCCCGACCCCGGTCGGCTGTGGCTCGGTCGAATCGCCCGAGTGCGGTTGCGACGGCGTCACCTACAGCAACGCCTGCAAGCGCCTTTTTGCCGGCGTCGGCCTGAAGTACGCCGGCGCTTGTCTCGTGCCCTGCGATCTCGGCAGCGACACGTGTGGCGCCCAGGCATATTGCGCCAGCGGCAACGTCGGAACATGCGCAGGCAAGGGCTTCTGCAAAGCAAAGCCCGACGGCTGCGGGGGCAACGTCGCGCCCGTGTGTGGCTGCGACGGCAAGACCTACAACAACGCCTGCGAGGCCGCCGTCGGCGGCGTCAACGTCAGCAGCGACGGCGCATGCAAGCCGGTCTCGTGCCAGGCGGACGTCGACAATTCCTGCCCAGCACAGTCCTGGTGCGCGCTCGCTGTGGGCGTCTGCGCCGGCCAGGGCCTGTGCACGCCGCTGCCTGGCCCCTGCCCCGACGTCGACGGCCCGCCCCTGTGCGGCTGCGACGGCCAGACCTGGGCCAGCACCTGCGAAGCCAACGCCGCGGGCATCCACATCAAGCACCTCGGCCCCTGCAAGGTCGAGCCCAAGCCCTGCGTGATCAACGCCAAGATGGTCCAATGCGAAGAGGGCCAGATCTGCGCGGCCGCGACCGGCCAGTGCAGCGGAGAGGGGGTCTGTACCGACATCCCCGAGGTGTGCCCGTTGGGGCTGGTTCCCATCTGCGGCTGCGACGGCAAGACCTACGACACCGGCTGCGACGCCTGGAAGGCGGGCGTTCTGGTCGCCGCGATGCTTGCGTGCAAGCCACCCGCGTGCAAGGTCGGCGATCCGCAGGGATGCGCCAAAGGCAAGTTCTGCGTCGTCGCCGATGGCGCCTGTGGCGGCGAGGGCGCGTGCACCCCGATCCCAGACCCGTGCCCGAAGTACCTGCAGCCCGCGTGCGGCTGCGATGGCCTGACCTACGGGGGTGCGTGCTACGGCTGGAAGGCTGGCGTCAACATCGCCTACCAGGGCGCGTGCAAGGTCACGGTCTGCAAGGTGGGCGACAACGAGGTCTGCGGCGTTGGCCGCTACTGCAGCGCCGAGGAGGGCCAATGCGGTGGCGAGGGGGGCTGCTCCGAGCTACCCGGCGGCTGCCCGGAGAATATCGCGCCCGTCTGCGGCTGTGACGGCAAGACATACGGCAACACCTGCGAGGCCGGCGCCGCTGGCGTCGTCGTAGCGGCCCAGGGCGCGTGCAAGCCCGCAGTCTGCAAAGTCGGCGACCCGACCGCGTGCGGCAAGAGCGCGTTTTGCGCCGGAAAGACCGGACAGTGCAGTGGCGAAGGGGTGTGCACCCCGTTCCCCGGCGGTTGCCCCGACGTCTACAAGCCGGTCTGCGGCTGCGACGGCAAGACCTACCCGACCGGCTGCGACGCCCACGGTGGTGGTGTGTCGGTCGCGGCAGACGGAGTGTGCGAAGTCAGCGGCCAGCAATGCGGCGGCGTGCTCGATGTCGTCTGCCCCAAGGGCACCGTCTGCGACTACGGTGGCTGCGCGACCGGCGCAAGCGGCATCTGCACGCCCGTGCCGGCGATGTGCGACAAGGTCTACAAGCCGCAGTGTGGCTGCGACGGCCGGACCTGGGGCAACAGCTGCGCTCGGCTGCTGGCCGGTGCACCCCTCTCCTACGAAGGCGAGTGCGCGTTCGGCACCAAGGGCTGTGCCATGGGCGAAGCCGGCGTCTGTGGCAAGTCGAGCCACTGCGCCGGCCCGCTGGGCTTGTGTCTTGGCAAAGCGACCTGCGCCCCCAAGCCCACGCTGTGCCTTGAGGTCAACGTGCCGGTGTGCGGCTGCGACGGCAAGACCTACGCCAACGCCTGCAAGGCCGCTGCCTGGGACGTCGGCATCGCTGCTAGCGGCGGGGGGTGCGTGGACTAGTCCAAGCCTGACGCGAGATCGCCCCGTTCAGGATCGCCCCGTCCAGGATCGCCCCGTCCAGGATCGCCGCGTCCAGGACCGCCCCGTCCAGGATCGCCCCGTCTAGAACGCCTCGTCTAGAACGCCTCGTCTAGAACGCCTCGTCTAGAACGCCTCGTCGTCGAGATCCATGAGCGCGATCGAGCTGTTCTCGACCTGCTTGCGCGCCAGGGTCAGGCCGGGCAGCACATCGGCACACCACCAGCGCGCCGACGCGACCTTGCCAGCGTAGTAGATGCGATCCGCGGTGGAGGCGTCGGCTGTGGCCGCCAGGGCGACGTCGGCGTGGCGCACGAGCAACCAGCCGATGACCACCTCAGAGAGGGCGAAGAGAGCGCGGTTTCCCTGCATGCCGACGTGGTAGATCGACTCCTGCATCTTGGCGAGCAGGGCCTCAAGCAGACCGCCGAGGTCGCCCAGGGCACGCAGCAACGCCTTGCGCTCGGCCGCGAGCGGGTCGTCCTCGCCGCCTGCCATCGCCGTCTCCTGCACCTTGGCGAGCAAGCCCTGCAGCGTCTGGCCACCGTCGCGCATCACCTTGCGGAAGAGCAGGTCGAGGGACTGGATATGCGTCGTGCCCTCGTAGAGCGCGTCGATTCGCTGGTCGCGCAGGTACTGTTCGGCGGGGTAGTCCTGGCAGTAGCCAGCGCCGCCGTAGCACTGCAGAGAAAGCGACAACATCTCGAAGCCTTTCTCAGAGCTGTATCCCTTGACGAGCGGCAAGAGCAGATCGTTGAGCTTGTCGAAGGGCTTCGCTTCGGCGGCTGCGTGCCCGCCGGCCAGCTCGACCTGATCCTGAATCGACGCCGTGTAGAGCGCCAGCGCCCGCAGGCCCTCGGCCGTCGCTTTCTGGGCCATCAGCATGCGACGCACATCGGGGTGCCGGATGATCGGCACGCGCGGTGCGTTCTTGTCGGCTGCCTGAGCGAGATCGGCGCCCTGGATCCGCTCCGTCGCATACTGGCGCGCGTTGAGATAGGCGGTCGACAGCGTCGACATCGACTTGACGCCCACAGCCATGCGCGCGTGCTCGATGACGTGGAACATCTGGCGGATGCCGTCGTGCTTCTCACCAACCAGAAAGCCGCGGCAGGGCGCCCGATCGCCGAGGACCATCTCGCAGGTTGCCGAACCCTTGATGCCCAGCTTGTGCTCGATCGCCGAGACGTAGACGCCGTTGCGCTCGCCCAGGCTGCCGTCGTCGTTCACCCAGAACTTCGGCACGATGAACATCGACAGGCCCTTGGTGCCCTGCCCCGCGCCCTCGGGACGGGCGAGGATCAAGTGGACGATGTTCTCGGTGCCGTCGAAGTCGCCGTTGGTGATGAAGCGCTTGGTGCCCTCGAGCTCCCAGACGTCGCCCTCGATGTGCCGGGCGCGGGCGCGCGCGGCGCCGACGTCGCTGCCGGCGTCGGGCTCGGTCAGCACCATGGTACCGCCCCAGTGGCGGTCGATGGTGGCCTGGACGAAGCGCTTCTTTTGGGCTGGGGTGCCGAGGCGATCGATGACCTTCGCGATGGTGGTTCCGAAGAAATAGTAGGCCGCAGCCGGGTTGGCCCCCGAGCTCATCTCGAACATGGCCCAGTTGACCGACGGCGGCGCCCCGACACCGCCGAGATGTTCGGGCAACTCCATGGTGTGCCAGTCGTTGGCGTAGAACGCCTGGATCGACTTCTTCAACGCGGCCGGCAAGGTGACGTTGCCATCGGCGTCGAGCTGCAAGGGCACGCGGTCCGAGTCGACGAAAGAGGCAGCCAGTTCGTTGCTGGCGAGGACCTCGTAGGCCTGCAGGGCATCACGCGTCGTCTCCTCGTCCAAGGAGCCAAACGGGGCCACGCCGAGGGTCCCGTCTTGAATTCTCAACACCTCAAATAGATTGAAGTAGATGTCGCGCAGGTTGCTCTTGTAGTGGTGGGGACTGGTCACGGGGTCCTCGCTGGGTGCAGGGCGCCCTTGCGGCGGGGTGGGCGCACGTTCGGCAGGGTTTCGACACGTCGCGGCGACGGGGATGGGCGGCGTGATCGCTTCGTGCCGGCGCCATGCGGCCGGCGCGCTGTGCCATCCGGCTCGCATCCTTGCGTGTCCGCGCCTGGATCTCAAGCGCCGCGAAAACCGGCGCCGGGGCGACTTGATCCAGGTCATGGCTGCGAACTGAACTGTCTGTTTTTACTAGTGGGGCCACAGAGGTTCTCGCTGCTTGTGGGACTCGTTGTGGCCCACGCTGACCAGAGAATCTCATGCCGAACACCTTCACCCTTGCTGCCGCAGGACCTGACATCTACCCTCTGGGCGTCAGCCGGGCCGTCTCCCTCCTTCGCCGGACTTCCCGGCGACATCGTGACCGCGGCGAATCAGGTACTGCGACATGAAACAACTTCGCCGCGAGATTCCCAGCGAGCCCGCCGACCGACGGCTCGCGCTCTTGTTCGCCTGCCTCTCGCTGATCGGCGCTTGCGACCCGTCCGGCGCTGACACCGGAGGCGACGTGTGCGGTGCCGACGCGTACGCCCACACCACAGGCGATGCGGTCTACGTCAGCGCCAGCTGCGCCGCCCTCAGCGGGGGCGGCACGGCGAATGGCAGCCTGGCGAAGCCTTTCGCCGATCTATCCGGCGCCATCGCGGCGGCAACGCCAGGCCAGACGATCCTGGTCGCGGCCGGCACCTACGCCGGCCCGGTACTGCTCGCCGACGGCGTGCACCTGATCGGCGCCGGTTCGGACCGCACGACGGTCGCTGCAACAGGGGACCACGTCGTGCGCATCACCGGATCGGCCAGCACCGCGGTCAGCGGCGTGTCCATCCAGGGCGGCGCCACGACGGGGATCTCGGTCACCATGGCGTCGGTGATCTTCGATGACGTGATCGTCGCAGGCATGGCCGGCAACGGCATCGACATCGAGGGCTCGGCGACAGTCGACCTGAAGTCGACGGCGCTGATCGGCAACGGCGGTGTCGGACTGGTCGCACGCGGCACAGGCAAGGTGTCGATCATCGAGCCGACCTTCTCGCCTGTGCCCACGGGCGGGACCGACGTCATCGGCATCATCGAGCCAACCTTCTCGCCAAAGAGCCACATCGCCGACAACAGCGGCGGCGGCATCGCGATCATCGAGCCGACCTTCGCGCCCAAGGGCGATGACGTCGAAGAGGCCGCTTTGGTCGTGCGCTCGACCGATATCGACGGCAACGGTCGCTTCGGCATCGGGCTGTGGAGCGCCGGCGCGCGGATCGAAAAGAGCGCGATTCGCAACACCATCCGCGGCGCGAAGGGGATGTTCGCCGACGGGATCCTGGTCGCCGCTGCCAAGAACGCGGCGGCGGCGGCGGTGCCGGTCAAGATCACCATCGACGCCGAGTCCTTGCTGGTCGGCCAGAAGCGCACGGGCATCCTGGTGACGACGGCAACGAACCTGACGGTCGCCGGCGTCGTCGCGGCGAACGGCCAGTGCGGCATCTGGGCGAGCGGAGCCAGCACCGTCGTGCACGTCAGCGCCGGCGCGATGCTGCACGGCAATGGCATGGTCGGTGTCGCCGTCAGCAAAGGCGCCGACCTGCGCGTCGACGGGGCGACCATCCAGCAGACTACCCTATTCGACACGGGCGCCGGCGGCGAAGACGGCGCGATGGGTGACGGCATCGGCGTCTACGACGGTGCCCGCGCGACGATCGCCAACACCGAGCTGCGCGACAACACCCGCGCTGCCATCGTTATCCAGAACCCCGCAGAGACGATCAACGGCGATCCTGACGTGCTGATCGAAGGCACGGTCGTCGTCGGCGGCAAGTATGGCGTGGTCCTCAATGGCGCGCCGATGCCCGAGTCGATGGCGGCTGGCTACGAGCGCGGAGACGGAGACGCCAAGTCCGACGAGTCCGATGCGGGCGCGAATGATCCGGGGCAGGACGCTGGCGCTGGCGGCGGCACCGACACCGCCCCTGCGTTCGGCGCGCCGGCCGGCGACCTGCCCGTCGAGACATCCATGTGCGACGCCGAGGCAGGAGACACGGCATGCGTGCCGGAGATCTAGGATTCGGCCGGTCGCGCCGCGCGAACAGCGGCCCGTCGCACAGCGCATTGGCATTGCGCGCGACCGGCGACCGGCGACCGGCGACGCGCGACCGGCGACCGGCGACCGGCGACTGGCGACCGGCGACCTGAGACCTGAGACGCTCTTTGGGAGACACGACCATGCGAAGACACCCTACGCGCCCGCTCTGGCTCGCCGCATTGGTGGTGACCGCGGTGACCGCGCCGCTGGCGACCGCTGACGCGCTGCCTCCCGCAGCGATCTTCCCGGTCGAGGGCTTCTTGCGCACGCCAGGAAATGGCGCGGTCGCCGACGGCAAGTACACCCTCACCGTGCGCGTCTACACGGCGATGGGCGCCAAATCGGCCCTCTGGACCGCGGTGCTGATCGAGGTGCCGGTGACCGCCGGCCACTTCTTCGCCGTGCTCGGCGAAGAGGGCGTCGGCGAACCGATCCCCGCGGGTCTCTTCTCCAAGCACCCAAACGCGGCCATCGGCGTGCAGGTGTCGACCGAACCCGAGCTGCCACGGCGGCTGTTGCACGCGGTCCCCTATGCGATGCACGCGGCCACCGCCGAGGCCCTCGCTGGCGGTCTGGGTGGCCAGTTGATCGAGCCGGGCAGCGTGCCCGACACGGCGCTGGCGTTCTCGTATGCCAGCTCGGACAGCAAGGCTGGCCCGGCCCTCGCGCTGAAGTGCACTGGCTGCATCACCGCAGACCACATCGCCAAGGGCGCGGTCGATGCCAAGAAGGTCGCGTTCCAGAGCGGCCTGCCTACCGACAACGTCCAGGACGCGCTCGGTCCGCTCGTGCAGGCGCTGCGCGTCACCGGCAGCCAGGTCGGCGTCGGCAAGGCGCCCGGCAATATCTGCGCATTCGACGTCGCCACCGACAGCGGCGAGGCGTGCCTCAATGGCACGCCGGCGCTGTGGACCCGTTTTGCCGAGAGTCAGGTGGCGATGGACAAGCTGGGCCAGAACGGCCAGCTCGTCTACCGCAGCGATCAGCACATCGCCTGGATGCGCGTCAACGGCATCTGGCGGCGGATCGCCTTCGCGCCGTGGTGCGGCGATGGCCAGCTCGAAGGGAGCGAGGAATGCGACGACGGCCCGGCCAACGCCGACATCGCCGACAAGTGCCGCGCGAACTGCCTCAAGCCATTTTGCGGTGACGTGATCGTCGACAGCGACGAACAATGCGACGACGGCAAGGTGGCGGCGACCGGCGCTTGCCCTGCTTGCAAGACCGCGTTTTGCGGCGATGGTCACATCCAGGCGGGGGTCGAGATCTGTGACGATGGCAACCAGGACGCCAATGACTCGTGCACGACCGCATGCAAGCCGGCCGTCTGCGGCGACGGCATCATCCAGACGGGCGTGGAGACCTGCGATGACGGTGACCTGAACGCCGACGCGCCAGACAAGTGTCGCAAGAACTGCAAGAAGCCGGCGTGCGGCGACGGCATCCAAGACACCGCCGAGCAGTGCGACAACGGCGGACAGAACGCCGACACCGCCGACAAGTGCCGCACCAACTGCAAGAACCCGATCTGCGGAGACGGAATCAAGGATGGCGCCGAAGCTTGCGACGACGGCAACCAGGAGGACGGCGACGCGTGCACCAACGACTGCAAGACCAACTTCAGCCAGGGCTGCGCGATCAAGGAAGCGGAACATCCCAGCTACACGACGCCAGCGCGCGACGTGGTGCTCTGCGGCAACAAATACACCGCCGGCAACATCGCCAGCGCATGCGCCGCCGGATGGGGCGTATGCACCCTCACCCAGTGGAACACCCGCTACCCCAAGGGCCAATACCCCAACGGAACGCTCAGCTCGTGGGGCGCACAGCAGTCGGCCCGCTACTGCAATTTCTGGAACGCCGGCGCGCCTTCTGACGGCCAGAAATGGTGCTGCAACGTGGCCAGCTGCAACAACGGCTACAACCCCTGGAACAGCGGCAAGTATCTGTACAACGACGCCAAGAACCAGGTCCTCAAGGGCAGCGGCAGTTGCTGCAGCTGGGACAGCACGTTCTCCAGCAATAGCAGCGGCAATATGGCCGTGTATTGCTGCCGCGACTGAGCGGGCGGCGCGCCCTGCGTGGCAGACCGAACGCGACCCGACGTTTGGTCGTCGAACTACGGGTTGGGGTCGATGACTGTGTCGATCAGCGACGGGTCGGCCTCGCGGGCGGCGACCTCGTCTGCGACATCGGCGGCGGCTTTCTCCATCGCGGCGTTGCCAAGCTGACGCGCCAGCGCGACGGCCTCGCGGGCCTTGTCGGCGGCGCCGCGCAGGTTGCCACGCTCCAGATTGCACAAGGCGATCAGCCGCAACGTCTCGGGGAGGTTGTCGAGCAGGCTGCGCTCGCGCATCGCCTGCTCCGCCGCGGTCAGCTCGGCCAGGGCCGCGACTGAATCGCCCTGGTCGAGCAGCACATTGCCCAGATTTGTCCGTGCGACCGTGATGCCGTGCACGTAGTCGATGACGCGGAAGGCCTCCATCGCCTCGCGGTAGATCGCCTCGGCGCGGCCGAGATCGCCACCGCGGAAGGCAGCGTTGCCCATCGACAGCTGGGCCATGGCTGCGCCGACGGCGTCGTTGCCGCGGCGCAGGTGGTCGCGCGCGGCGGTGTACGCCATCCAGGCGGCCTCGACGTCGTCGTTGCGCACAGCGATATGACCCAGCACGGTGTGCAGCCGGCCCAGGCCGTTGGCGACGTCGGTGGTCTGATCAGCGCTGGCGTAGCGAAGCAGGGCCTCGCGGGCGAACGGACCCGCCTCGTCGGCCCGGCCGGCGCGCAGCAGCACCAAGGCCGAGCGCCCGGTCGCCAGCGCGGCGAGGCCGACGCCCGCGG
>CALGHC010000758.1 GCA_937915965.1 uncultured Myxococcales bacterium | reverse complement strand
CGCCGACCACGGGCCGGTGGTGGCCCTGGCACTTGATCGGCGACGGTGACCTCGTCGGCGCGGGTCCCGCCGGGGCGTGGCTGATCGGCGACGCGGGCGATGCGGTCGATGCAGTCGATGCGGGCGATGCAGGCGACGCGGGCGATGCGGGCGATGCGGTCGACGCGAGCGATGCATACGACGACCGCCTCGATGCGGCCGACGACGGCCCCGATGCCAGCGGCGGTGCGCCATGAGACGCCTCCCCGAGCCTGTCGCCAGCTGCTCCGCGTGCCCGCGCCTGTGCCGAGACGCTTGCCCTGTGGCCGTCCACTCCGGCCGCGATGACTTCATCCCCTCGGAGAAGATGCGCTCCGTCGCGGCTCTGCTTGGCTCGACCGGCGCGACCATGGAGCGCGAGCGGCTGCTCGCATGCACCGACTGCGGCGCTTGCACCGAGCACTGCTTGATCGACATTCCGGTCGCCGCTCTGCTGGGAGCCGCCGCCCGTCAGATCGGTGCGGCCGCGACCAAGGCGCCGGCAGCCGAGACTGTGCAGCTGGATTCCCTCGGCCTCGACGGCGGCGTGGTCCACCTGCTGACGACCTGCGGTGGCCATCCAATCGACTGCGGCGGCGAGATCGATCTGGCCGCGCTCGTCGGCCCTGCCGGCCCTGCCGGCCCTGCCGACCCTGCCCAGGCACCGGCGCCTCCGCGCCGCGTCGAAGATCCAGGCCGTCGCGTCCCCGCCTCGTACGAGGTCGTCGTCGTCGCGCCGCCGCTGGGCAGCGTCTGCTGCGGTGCGACCTTGCCGGCCGAGGTCGGCGACAGCGAGCTGCGCGCGCGCATGGCCCGCGCGATGATCGCGACCGTCCCCGACGGCGCCGTCGTCGTCGCCGGCAGCCCCGCCTGCGCCCTGCACCTGCAGCAAGTCGCCGGGCCACGCCTGCGCGTCGTCGCCCTCGCGGGCACGGCGGCTGCGCCCGGTGGCCGGGCACCTGCGAGGGAAGACCAATGAGGCACCGTCCTGGGCTGTCCGTCTTGGGCCGGCTGTCTTGAACGAGCCGTCTTGAAGGAGCCGCCGTGAAGACCCTCGTCGTCGTCAATCCGCGCTCGGGAGGCGGCCGAACGGGCCGCAGCTGGGTCGACGTCTCTCGCCGCATCGAGGCGGTGCTCGGTCCGTTCGAGGCCCACATCACCGCTCACGCTGGCGAGGCGACCGAGGTAGTACGCGCTGCCCTGTCGGCTGGCACCGAGCGGATCGTCGCGGTCGGCGGCGACGGCACCAATCACGAGGTCGTCAACGGCTTCTTTACCGCTAGTGCGCTGCAACCGCTCGCCGCCGACGCCGTCTTTGCCTTCCTTCCCAGTGGAACTGGCGGCGACTTTGGCCGCTCCTTCGACCTGCCCGCCGACCTCGACGCCCGCCTCGCGCGCATCGCCGCCAGCCCCGCAGCGCGGATCGACGCCATCGCCTGCCGCTGGCAAGGCGCGGAGCCCGGCATCGAGGTGTCGATCAACATCGCCTCGGCCGGGCAGGGCGGTCTGGTCTGCGCCCGCGTCGACGCGTCGCCGAAGTGGCTCGGGGGCGGGCTGCCCTTCCTCGTCGCGGGGATGCGAACGCTCGTTGACCTCAAGCCATGGCCCGTCCACATCGCCCTCGACGACGAGGCGCCTCGATTTGTCCGTGCGATCAATATTCTCGCCGGCAACGGTCGCTATCAGGGCGGCGGCATGCACATGCTGCCCGAGGCGCGCCTGGACGACGGTCTCATCGACGTGCTGGTGGTGCCCGAGATGTCGGCCGCGCGACAGGTGCAGATGGCTCTGTACTCGCACCAGGGTCGGATGCTTGAGCTGCCTGGGGTGTGGAGCGCGCGCGCCAAGCGTCTCGAGGTGACCCCCGCCGCCGAGGCCGAGCCCATGCCGCTGGAGATGGACGGCGAGGCCCGCGGGACCGCGCCCGTGGTTTTTGAGGTCTTGCCCGCCGCCCTGCGGCTGGCCGTCTGACCTGAGCGCGGAGAGGATCCCGATGATGTTTCGCTGCGCTGTCCCGGTGTCGCTCGTGCTGCTGTCCTTCGCAGGTTGCGTCGACCTGCCGGAGGCCAAGGAAGCGGACGATCCCTACCAGCGGCCCTGGTACGACGCCGCGGCGGTCAAGGACGGCCTGGGCGCAGGCGCGGACGCGACGCAAGCGGCGGACGTGGCCGCGGACACAGGCTCGGATGTGGCCGCGGACGCCACAGAGACGAGCTCGGGCGGAGACTCGGACTCGCAAGCAGATTCGAGCGCGGATTCAAGCGCGGATTCAAGCGCGGATGTCGCCACCAGCCCCGATGTCACCGCCAGCGCCGACGCCGTGTCGGACGCCGGCGCGGCAGGCGATGCCGTCGTCGAAGCGGACTCGGGTTCCGATGCCAGCGCCGGCTGCACGCCCTGCAACGACAGCAACCCCTGCACCATCGACCTGGTCGAGGCTGACCAGGGCTGCGTGGGCGTGTGCATATCCACCCCGGACGACACGGCCACCTGCGACGACGGCAACTCCTGCACCGCCGCTGACCACTGCCAGGCCGGTATCTGTGTCGGCAGCCTCGCTGGCTGTGACGATGGCCAGGCTTGCACCGACGACGCCTGCGATCCCACCGGCAGCGACTGCGTGCACACGCCCAACAGCGCGCCTTGCGATGATGACGACCCCTGCACCGTCGGCGATGGCTGCGAGGCTGGCGCGTGCATCGCGGGCGTCAACACCTGCGCGCAGGCCATTCCCGTGGGCGTCGGCGCCTCGCCTTGCGAGGTCGTCGGTGAGCCGCCCGCGGTACCCACCGGCATCGCCTTCGAGGCGGCCTTCACCAAGCTGAAGTGGCAGCAGCCGATCGACATCGGCCACCCACCAGACGGCACCGACCGCATCGCCGTCGTCGAGCGCGCCGGCGTCATCCACCTCTTCGCCAACAGCGTGGGCGTCGACAAGACGACCGTCCTGGTCGATATCAGCGCCAAGGTCGATACGCAGGGCGAAGGCGGCCTGCTGTCGGTCGCCTTTCATCCCAAGTTCGCCAGCAACGGCCATTTCTTTGTCGACTACACGACCGGTTCGCCGTTCCGCTCGGTCGTGAGCCGATTCACGGTGCCAGCCGGCCAGCAAGTCGCCGATCCGCAAAGCGAGCTGGTGCTGATCGAGGTCGCGCAGCCCTACAGCAACCACAATGGCGGTCAGCTCGCCTTCGATCTCGCCGGGTATCTATTGATCGGATTCGGAGACGGTGGCTCGGGCGGCGACCCCCTCGGTTCGGGGCAGAATCCCCTGAGTCTGCTCGGCAAGATCCTGCGCATCGACGTCGACAATCCGCCAGCGGGGAAGCCATATGGCATCCCCGCCGACAATCCATTTGTCTCGAGCCCCGCTCACCAGCCGGAGATCTACGCGCTGGGCTTGCGCAACCCTTGGAAAATCTCGGTCGATCCGGCCACCGGAAAGATCTGGTGTGGGGATGTCGGACAGAACAAATACGAGGAGATCGACCTCATCGAAGCCGGCGGCAACTACGGTTGGAATATCGTCGAAGGAGCGCACTGCTACAAACCAGCGATGGGCTGCGCGACCGCCGGTCTCGTCCCACCAATCGCCGAATATGATCACAGCCAGGGCAGCTCGGTCACCGGCGGCGTCGTCTACCGCGGCAAGCTGCAGAAGTCGCTCTTTGGGGTCTATCTCTACGGCGACTACGGCAGCGGCGCGTTCTGGGGCCTGTGGCCCGATGGCAAGACCTGGAAGAGCGCCAAACTCGCCGACAGTACGGTGAAGCCGGTCGCGTTCGGCACCGACCTCGCCGGCGAGGTCTACGTCGCTCAGCTCTACGGCCCCGCGGCGATCTTCCGGCTGGTCGAGAGCCAATAAACGGCCCCGGTATCGCCAACCCTTGCAGC
>CALGHC010000757.1 GCA_937915965.1 uncultured Myxococcales bacterium | reverse complement strand
GGGCCGGGGCTCGGCCCCAAGCCTGTCTTGTCTTGGGGGGCCGGGGCTCGGCCCCCACGCCTGAGAAGCGTGGTTCTCAGGCGTTCCCCACTGCGTGCGGGCAGCGTAGCTGCCCTTGTCGGATACGGGTGCGGGTGCGGGTGCGGGTGCGGGTGCGGGTGCGGATGCGGGTGCGGGTGCGGACATGGGTTCGGACAGGGAGTCGATCTGATGCGCTTGCCTCGGTTGCTGGTTGTCGCGCTTGTCCTTTTCGCGTTGCCGGTGGCGGCGGGGCCGTTGGATGACGGAGAGCGCGATGACGCGATCTTCGGCGACGACGACGGCGACGGCGACGACGGCCTCGCGGCGGCTGCGGCGGGGACTCCGACGGATGACGCGGACGGGGCCGACGACGCGGATGACTCGACGCGGCTGGGCGACCCGCGGTTGGGCGCTCCGGCGGTCGAGAACCGCGAGGCCCTCGCGGACAAGCTGCAGATCGGCGGCCTGCTCTACCTGCGCCATGGGCTGTTCTTCAACGAAGAGACGGACCTCGGTAAACAGAGCTATAGTAACAACAACTTGACAGACGTCTACTTCGACGCGCGACCCAACGATCGTGTGCGGGCCTTCCTGCGCGGCCGGATGACCTACACGC
Organism: uncultured Myxococcales bacterium; assembly: GCA_937915965.1. Taxonomy (GTDB): domain Bacteria; phylum Myxococcota_A; class UBA9042; order UBA9042; family UBA9042; genus CALGHC01. Next base: position 1,546 of record CALGHC010000757.1, on the reverse strand, counting down.
CAACGACCTCGGGGAGCACCACGAGCGCGTTCTTCGGGCTGGGCGGCGGCGGCGACGAGGTCCAGGTCTTGCTCGACGAGATGTGGCTGAAGTGGGACATCGGCCGGCAGGTCTATCTCACCCTGGGGCGCCAGCACGTGCACTGGGGGACCACCCGGCTGTGGAACCCGGTCGACGTCATCTACAGCGCGCGGCGCAACCCGCTCACTCTCTACGACCAGCGCACCGGGCTGCCGATGCTCAAAGTACAAGTGCCGATCGGTTCGCTGGGCTGGAACGCCTACGGCCTGCTGATCGCCGACTCGGCGACAGACATCGAGACGGTCGCAGCCGCCGGCCGCCTCGAGATGGTCCTGGGCACGGCCGAGCTCGGCCTGACCGCCATGAAGCGCAAGGGCCTCGACCCGCGCTTCGGCCTCGACCTCTCCATGGGCCTGTGGGACCTCGACCTCAGCGGCGAGCTGGGCGTGCGCCTGCACGACGGCGAGCCGGCGTGGATGGTCAGCGCGGGCCTGTCGTGGCAGGTGCAGTACAATGACGAGGACTCGCTGATCTTCGGCGTGGAGGGCTTCCACAACCCCGACGGCAAGGCGACGGTCGACGACGTCGTCGATCCGATCGTCGCCGGTCTGATGGCGGCCGCGCAGCAAGCCTTCATCGACGGCACCGAGCCTCAGGTCGACGCCGGCCTGCCCTTCACGCCCTTCTACGTTGGCCGCTGGTATGCCGCGTTCTTCGCCGTCGCGATGGGACCCGGCAGCTGGGACGACACCAGCTTCACGCTGTCGGCGATCGCCAACCTCAGCGACCGCACCGGCTTCCTGCGCCTCGACGTCCGCACCCTGGTGCTGACCGACCTGAGCCTGGAGCTCTACGGCGGCCTGAACGTCGGCGCGGACGGCGAGTTCCGTTACTACGCGCGCTCGTTCGAGGAGAAGCTCAACGCCGCGATCCCCGCCGGGCTGGGCATTCCGGCAGTAGAGATGCCGCGGCCCGCGGCCCAGGTCGGCGTCAACCTGCGGGTGCCGTTCTGAGGTCGCTCGAGGCAAAACAAGCAAGAGGGTGCAAATAAATGGGCTAGCCTGTTTTTCTTGTTGCAGCACCGGCGCCTGACAAGACGGAAACGACGTGATCGAACTGCTGGCCCTGCTCGGCGTACTCACCGCGCTCATCGGATTCGGCGCCCTGCTGCTGGTCGGCTGGGAGACCCTCGCGCTCGTGGCCCTGTGGCTGATCGGCGTCGGCCTGATGGTGGGCGTACCGACGGGAGTGCTCTACCACATCGGCCTGGCGCGGGCGCTGGGACGCCGCGGCCTACTGCCGCGAGGCTGGTACTGGCGGCCCATCGAGCTCAACGCGCTGCTCGAGCCGCCTGAGCGCAGCCGCGTCCTGACCTGGTGCTATTTGGGTGCGACGGGCTTTGTGGTCATCGCCGCTGGGGCGGTGTGCCTGGCTGCTGCGCTGGTGTCGGGATATGCGCGGGGATTTTGACGCGGCGGGGCGGGGCGCGGCGGAGGTGCGGGCGCGGCGGAGGTGCGGGCGCGGT
>CALGHC010000756.1 GCA_937915965.1 uncultured Myxococcales bacterium | reverse complement strand
CCGCCGCCGCCACCGCCACCGGGCAAGCCGACGCCGCCGGCATCGGCGCCGCCGATCCCGCCGCCAGACCCATCGCCGGAGGCGTGGCCGGCGTCGGCGAGCTCACAACCGCCGACTGCTTCGTGCTCGCAGCGCTTCTCCTTGCACAAATCGAGGGTGCAGGCGTTGCCGTCGTCGCAACCGTCGTCGGTGCCGGCTTCGCACACGCCCTTGCGACAGTGGTCGCCGGCCACACACGGGTCGTCGTCCTCGCACGGACCATCGGATTTCTCGTGGCTGCAGATGATCGCGCCCGACGACGGATCGCAACCGTCGATCGTGCACGGATCGCCGTCGTCGCAGGGCCCAGTTTCCGCAGCACACAGACCATTGTCGCAGCGTTCCCCGGCGGTGCACGGCGAGCCGTCGTCGCAAATTGCGACGTTGGCGGCATGCAGACAAGCGCCCGCCTCACAGACATCGTCGGTGCATGCGTTGCCATCGTTACAGCCCGTGCCCGTCGCGATACACGCGCCGCCCTCGCAGTGGTCGCCAGTCGTGCATGCGTCGCCATCGTCGCAGCCGCCCAACGAGGCTGCGTAGGTGCAGCCGGCCGCGCCGCAGCCGTCGATGGTGCAGGGGTTGCCGTCGTCACACCCGGCCGCCTGTCCCTGGCACACCCCGCCGACGCAGACGTCGCCGGTGGTGCACGCGTTGCCGTCGTCGCAGCCGTTGGTCGAGGTCGCGTGGATGCACTGACCACTGGTGGGTTCGCAGACGTCCTCGGTGCAGGGCTGGCCGTCGTCACAGCTCTTCGCGGCGACATGGACACACGCGCCGGTCTTCTTGTCGCAGCCGTCGTTTGTGCACGCAGTGCCGTCGTTGCAATTCTTGGCGACGCCCACGCAGGCTCCGGTCTCGCAGGTGTCGCCCGTGGTGCACGCGTTGCCGTCGTCACACGTCGTGGTTTGTGGACCGTGGGTGCACTTGCCGGTGGCCGGCTGGCAGGCGTCGGCCGTGCACGGCTGGCCGTCATCGCAGTCGACGACCACGGCGTGCTTGCATGCGCCCGCGCCGGCATCGCAGGTGTCCTGGGTACAGGCGTCGCCGTCGCTGCAGTCCTTGGCCTTTCCGGAGCAGGCGCCGTTCGCGCACGCGTCCGCGCTGGTGCACGCCTTGCCGTCGTTGCAGCTCGCGGCGTTGTTGCTGTGGGTGCACTTGCCGGTCGCCTTGTTGCACGCGTCGTCCGTGCATGGGTTGGAGTCATTGCAGCTCGCCGGACAGGCTGGAACGGTGCCCGTTACCCGGATGGCGTCGAAGCCAAGCTGGCTGCCGTTGTAGCCCTGGCTGTCCGAGAGGCGCACGTACTCGTCGCAATCTCCCGTGAACGCGAAGGTCCCCAAAGGCACCCAGACGTCGGAGTGGATCTTCTGGTTGATGGTGACCTTGGCGGTCGCGCCGCCGTGCCTGATCTCGTAGGTCGCCTTGTCGGCGCCGGCGTTGAAAGCCGGGATCCAGACCTCGACCTTGTACTTGCCCGGGGTCTTGAAGGTCAGGCGCCAGCGCGCCCAGTTGTCCTCGCCACCGGCGCCCGTCATCGTGTAGTTCATCGAGCCGCCATAGCCCGCCTTGGTGCCCGTCCACCACGATGACGCCGAGCCGAACTTCTGGAAGCAGGTGTTGCCGGTGTTGTCGATGACGGTCGCCTTGGCGGGGTCGACTGTGATGCCGCAGCAGCCCGCCTTGGTCGGCAAAGGAGGCGCGCCGCCGACGCACGCCTGAACGGCCGCGAGGTACTTCGCCCAAGGCCAGTACTGACCGGGGTCGGTGTGGGTCTGCTTGGGCAGCTCGACGTGACCCTTGATGTGGGTCTTGGTCGCTGTCAGGCCGTACTTCTTGACCAGGTAGCAGCTGAGCTTGGCGCTGGTTTCGAGCATCTTGTCGGTGACCCAGTTGGGATCGGAGACATAGCCCTCGTGCTCCAGGCCGATCGTGTAGCTGTTCTGGCTGCCGACATGCCAGGCGATGTCCTCTTCCTTGACCATCTGCATGATCTCGCCCTTCTTGCCGAGCACGTAGTGGGACGAGACCTTCGAGGCCGGGTTGTTGAACCAGGAGATCGCGCCTCCGTAGCTGCCCTGGATGGTGTGGACGACGATCACCGTGATGTCGCCCTTGCCGCGCGATGCGTTTGTGTAGCCGGCGGCGAGGTCCCAGCTCGCCGGCGCGTAGTCGGCGTTGCCCAGAGCGAGGGCGCCGGTCTCGAGGGTGCCGCCAGCCCCGGAGCGATCGTCGCCTTCCTCGTCGGCCATGCACGCGGGCAGCAGCACGCAGCACACCAGCAGCGGGAGACCGTGACGGGTCCACGAGAGGCCACTGCGGGGATCGGCGCGAAAGGGTGTGGGCATGATGTTGGTCCCAGCCGGGCGTCGGGCCAGGCCGACGGGCCGCGAAAGGTACCATGGTCGGCGAAACGCAGGTAGAGAGACGAACCGTAGGGACGCGCGATCCGGGGTCATTGCGCCTCCCCGGTGTTCGCGATCACCCGTCATCTTGGCAATTCGGCCTTCGTCGGCGATCCTCAACGCAGCGAGTCTGCACAGAGGTGGGAAGATGGTGTCACTGCCGCGAGAATGCCCGCTTTGCCGAATGCGTACCGAGGAGAAGATCTGCCCCCGCGATGGCGCGCGGACGCTTCCAATCGCAGCGCAGAGCCAGACCGATCAGAATCCTGGGACCGACGTCGGCGACGAGCCGCCAACGCTCGAGATGGATCTGGACGACCTGCGCGCCCGTCTCGCAGCCCAGCCCGACGCGCCGCAGCTCGACGCGCTCGGGCCCATGCCGTCGGCCAGCGATCTCCGCGAGGGCTTCAAGGCCGCGGCACAGCCGCAGCGACCGCAGCCTCGACCATCGACGGCCACACCAGCGTCCCTGCGGCGCTCGCCATCCGGAACGGCGCCCGTGGCGC